>JASHUL010000019.1 GCA_030039995.1 Thermoplasmata archaeon | reverse complement strand
GCTTCAAGTTCACGAGCGTGGTCGGCGAGGTGGTGGCGCGGTGGGTGCGTGGCGAGCCCATCGACTACGACCTGCGCCCGTTCGACCCGGGGCGGTTCGAGCGTCCGGCACCCGCCCGGTGACGACTCGGACGCGCGCGCGACGGAAGCATGGCCGACCGTCCTTGGCCGCCCACCGACCTGGAGGCGCTCGTCGCCGCCGACTTCGTGGGCGAGCGGCTTCGCCGTCCCGGAAGATACGTCGTCTGCTTCGGTGCCTCGTGGTGCCCGATCACCCGGCGGTTTCTACCGAAGTTCACGGAAGCCCGCGAGAAGCTCGGTGGCAGGCTCGCGCTCGCGGACCTCACGGACCTCGCGAGCCCGTGGTGGGAAACATTCCGGATCCGCATCACGCCGTCGGTGATCGTCTTTCGCGACGGAGCGCTCGAACGCCGGCTCGACGGTCGCCGCTTCCTCGGCGTCACCGCGCGCGCCCTCGCCGCACTCGAGGCTCCGCCCGGCCCGGCCGTCCCCCGCGGACCGACCGTGTCGGAGGCCTCCGGCCGTCCCCCCCGAGGGTCGGCCTAGCTCTTCTTGTGGGGTCGCCCCTTGGCCGTCCGTCGATTCTCGATGCCGACCCGTAAGCGCCGCAAGGCGGTCGCGCCCCCACCGCCTCCCCCTCCTCCTCCGCCCCCCGCCCTGCCGCCCGGGACCCGCACCCGGGTCGAGTCCGACAGTCTCGGGACCGTCGAGGTACCCGCCGACGTGCTCTGGGGAGCGCAGACCCAGCGCTCGCTCGAGCACTTTCGCATCGGTCGGGAGCCGATGCCGCACGAACTCATTGGGGCGTACGCGACCATCAAACGGGCGTGCGCCGAGGTGAACCACCGGAACCACGACCTCGACGACGAGCGGTACCGGCTGATCGTCCGCGTCTGCTACGAGATCCAGTCGGGTCACCACGACCGGATGTTCCCACTGCCCGTCTGGATCTCGGGCAGCGGCACCCAGTTCAACATGAACGTCAACGAGGTGATCTCGAACCGCGCCTCGCAGCTCGCCGGGACTCCGCTCGGGAGCAAGTCCCCCGTCCACCCGAACGACCACGTGAACATGTCCCAATCGTCCAACGACACGTTCCCGACCGCGATGCACCTCGCCGCCGCGACCGCGGTCAAGGAGCGCCTCGTCCCCGCGATCACCGCGCTCCGCTACGCGATCGCGCTCAAAGCGGCCGAGTGGAAGGACATCGTCAAGGTCGGTCGGACGCACCTCCAGGACGCGACGCCGCTCACGCTCGGGCAGGAGTGGAGCGGGTACGCCGACATGCTGGGAGACGACATCGAGCGGCTCGAGGACGCTCTCGACGGCGTCTTCCGTCTGACGATCGGGGGCACCGCGGTCGGCACGGGGATCAATGCCCCGCGAGGGTTCGGGGAGGCGGTCGCCGCCGAGATCGCGGAGCTGACGAAACTCCCGTTCACCTCGGCGCCGAACAAGTTCGCCGCGCAGGGGGCGCATGACGCCCTCGTGCAGCTCTCGGGGACGCTTCGGACGCTCGCCGCCTCCCTCTACAAGGTCGCGAACGACATCCGGCTCCTCGCCTGCGGTCCGCGGGCGGGGTTCGCCGAACTCGTGCTCCCCTCGAACGAGCCCGGGTCGTCGATCATGCCGGGCAAGGTCAACCCGACGCAGGCCGAGGCGCTGACGATGGTCGCGGTCCAGGTGATGGCGAACGACGTCGCGGTCGGCTTCGGCAACGCCGGGGGGTATCTCGAGATGAACGTCTACAAGCCGCTCCTCATCCACAACCTGCTCCAGTCGATCGACCTCCTGGCCGACGCGAGCACGAGCTTCCGGCACCACCTCATCGAGGGGACGCGACCGAATCGCGCGCGGATCCAGGCCGACGTGGAGCGCTCGCTGATGCTCGTGACCGCGCTCTCGCCGCTCATCGGCTACGACAAGTCCGCCGAGATCGCGCACTACGCGCTCGATCACGACCTCACGCTGAAGGAGGCCGCGCTCAAGCTTCGATACGTGACGGAGGAGGAGTTCGACCGGGTCATCGACCCGGCGAAGATGGTCCGGCCCTACGCCGCGCCCAAGAAGAAGTCCCCGTAGGGCGCCGGACGGGCCGCGACCCTACTCGCGCGAGATCCCGTCCCGGAACTTGATCGAGGCGTGGCTCCCGTCGCAGAACGGCTTGTTCTGCGACGCCCCGCAACGGCAGAGCGTCATCCGGTTCCGGACCTCGTAGCGCCGACCGTCCGGCGACTCGACCGGGACTCCGCCCCGGACCCACAGCGGCCCGCTGACATGGAGCGCGGGGTCCTCCACGACCCCGACGGACGGAGGGAGCGCGGGTTCGTGCGTCGCCCCCGACCCGACGTCGCGCACGACCAGCCGGCCGGAGGGGCAGTGCGCCGCCTCCCGGATCACGAGCTCTCGGACCTTCGGGTCGTCCGTCCGCTCGATCAGGTTCCAGATCTTCCCCGCCGGGTCGCAGAACCGTGCGAACGCACAGAGGTTCTCCTCGTCGCTCAGGTTCATCGCGGGCCCGGGGGTCGTCTCGGCGAGCTTCTCGTACGGTTCCCGGCTCGCGGTCTCGCGGCCGTTGAAATGCACCCTTTCGTGCGAGCCGTCGCAGAACGGCTTATGCCCCGACTGCCCGCAGCGACAGAGCGCGACCTCGTCCCCCGACTCGAACGCACGCCCTTCGAGCCAGTCCCAGGACATTTTCT
>JASHUL010000217.1 GCA_030039995.1 Thermoplasmata archaeon | reverse complement strand
AGGGCGCTCATCAGGATGACCGGGATGTTCGACGCGTAGATCAGCCGCAACGGGTAGCGACCCCGCGCCCCGCGCGACTCGGCGTGCGACAGCGGCAGCTCGATCCGCGTCGACTCGGTCCAGGCGACGAGGAAGAAGATCGCGGCCGTACCGACGAGCGCGATCACCGGATTCGGCGCCCGTAAGAGCACGAGCTCCCAGCCGCCGCCGGCCATCTGCGACGCGGAGAGGTGGGTGAAGAAGTAGATCGTCTTCGGGATGGTGCCGCTCGGCGGATTGCCGGTGCCGATCGCCACTCCGGGGTTCTGCGGAACCCAGTTCAACGTCCCCTGGACGATCTGCTGCGAGACCCCGGCGGCGATGAACAGCGAGATCCCGCTGCCGATCCCCCACTTCGAGACGACCTCGTCCATGAGGAAGACGAGGTAGCTGCCGAAGACGAGCTGCACGACGATGATCGTGTTCGCGAACAGGACGCCGTTCCCCGGCGAGAGCGACCCGAGGCTCGAGACGAGGCTCGACGACGGCGAGATGTAGCCGAAGACCTGGGGCACCGCCTCGATGAAGATCATCGCGACGACGAGGACCTTCTGGGTCCCCTGGTACATCCCCTTGTCCTCGTCGTCCGTCAGGTCGAGGTTGATGATCTTCGCCCCGACGAACAGCTGCATGATGATCGACCCGGTGACGATCGGGCCGATCCCGAGGTCCATGAGCGTCCCCTGGGCCCCGGCGAGGATCGCGCGGTAGCTGGCGAACAGGTCGATGATCGTCTGCTGGTCGACGCCGAAAAGGTAGATGTTCGTGAGCAGGAAGTAGGTCAGGAGGACGCCGATCGTCCAGAACATCTTCGTGCGGAAGTGGACGTGGCCCTTCGGCTGGGCGACCGCCGGCATCCGCGTCGTGATCGGCTTCAGCCCGTAGAGGCGCGAGCGCGAGCCCTGGTAGGAGAGACCGAGGTAGAGGACCGACGTGACGACGAAGACGATCAGCGCGGCGAACCCGAAGCCGAGCCAGGTCGGGCGGCCCCAGTACCAGATCAGGGCGAGGAACGCGACCCCGACGACCGCGAGCGCGATCGCCCAGCGGTTATCTCGGGGGATCTCCTCGTCCACCATCGAACGGCGAACGACCCCGGGCCCGATTTATATAGTCTACGGGGAAGGGGATGCGGCGGTCGGTTTTCCCGCGTCCGCGGAAACGACGGCGACCTTCTCGCGGGCGTGTCGGCTGGCGTGCGCGACGATCACTTTCCACGAGCGTTCCGAGGAGCCTTTCCCGAGCAGTCGCTCGACCCCGGCCTTCGTGAGGTCCGCGACGAACGCCTCCCCGTCGCGCGACAACGCGCCGGCGGCCTCGAGGATCGGGACGAAGCCGTCCAGGTCGCCGACGTTCAGCGAGGTCGGCGTGTGCGCGGTCTCGGGCGGCCGCTTGAAGCCGTGACGGCCGAAGTGGTCCGGCGCGTAGATCAGCATCGACTTGAACTTGTACTTGTGAAGCCCCGCGTTCCCGCGGCCCCCCTGCTTACCGGCGCCACGCCCGGCCTTGATGCCCCGGCCGTGGGTGCGCAGTCCTCGGAACTTCCGCGTCCGGCTCGGCATCGCTCCCCCTACATCATCCGGCGGACGAGCTCGTTGATCGAGCGACCGCGGTAGCCCAGCGCGCCGCCGAGCGCGAACGGTTTCTTGGTCGACCGCCATCCGCCTTTCGGCGCCTTCAATCGGAAACGGGGCCGCAGGCCCGAGATCGGGGGGAGCCCGCGCTCGGAGACCGAGCGCGTCAGCTCGGGCAGGTCTTTCGCCCGGATCTCTTCGCCGAGCACTTCCGCGGTGATCCGCTTCCCTTCCACCGTCTCGCCGCGCTCCTGGAGCAGGAGCCCGACCGTATCGGGCTCGGCCTCGCCCCAGGTCACGTAGCCCTGGACCTTGGTCAGCATGCCGTGGAACGACGCGGCTTCGGGAAGGACGGTCGCATGGTTCGGCCGGGTCAGGTGGAGGAACTGCAGCGTCTCCACGATGTCGTGTCGCGCATGAATCGTCCCGCGCACCCGCACCACCATCCACGCCATCTTCCTACCTTCCTCCCGGCGGTCCCGACCGCCGCGCGCCGCCCGGCCCCGAGGGCGGACCTCCCGGACCTCCCCGGCCCGGTCCTCCCCGTCCCGGCGGACCGCCGCGGCCCGGAGGCCGGCGGCCACCGCGTCCGCCGCGCACCGGCCGCGCGCCTTCCTCCTTGGGAGGGAGGATCGACGTGCCGATCGGGCCCCGCACGATCTTCAGGCGGGCGGCGTCCTCGGGGGGGACCTTGAGCTCGGAGAGGGCGACGAGCGTGCGGTACGCGGCCTGCGCGTAGTTCACGGTCGTCTTCGAGTGGCCCGCGGTGTAGCCCCAGGCGTCCGTGATCCCCGCGAAGCGGAGGACCGGTTTCGCGACCCCGCCGACCGCGAGGCCCACGCCGCGCGGCGCGGGCTTGAACGTAACGACGACCGACCCGGAGCGTCCGTGGACCTGGAAGGGAAGTGTGTGGGACCGTCCGCAACCGCACTCCCAGCTGCCGCAACCGCGCAGCACCTCGACGATCCCGAGCTTCGCCCGGTCGATGGCGCGACGGATCGTCGGACCGACCTCGCGTCCCTTCGCCCGGCCCAGCCCGACGAACCCGTCTCCGTTGCCGACGACGACCGTGACCGCGAACTTGAACCGTCGACCGGAGTCGGTCATCCGCTGGACCATGTTGACGTCGAGCACCTCGTCGTGGAGCCCGGGGAGGAGCTTGTCGACAATCTGCGGCTCCCGGAGCGGCAGCCCGGT
>JASHUL010000216.1 GCA_030039995.1 Thermoplasmata archaeon | reverse complement strand
GAGGTCCGGTCCGAACGACTGGACGCGTTCGGCCGCGCCCTCCGGCACGACGACCGTCGCCCGCTCCGCACCCGAGCGGAGGGCAGCGAACGCCGCGAGCGCCGGAGCTCCCGCGTACGGGCCTCCCCCCACCACGACGACGCGGCCGGTTCGGCCCCGGTCCGCCCGGCCGGTCGGTCGAGGGAAGAAGAGGAACTCGCCGGGGCCGGTCCGTTGCCAGGCGTCGCCCGGGATCCCGATGTCCCGCACCCGTACTTCGCCGGACGTTCCCGGTCGCATCTCCTCCTTGGGGCAGGTGAGCGTGACGGTCCACTGCGGCCGAAGGCCCTCGGGGTCGCCGACGCCGGTCGGTACGTCGATCGCGAGCACCGGGACGCGGCTCTCGCGGATCGACTGCACCGCCTCCTTGACCGGCGAGCGGAGCCGACCGCCTTGGCCGGTGCCGAGGAGGGCGTCCAGGACGAGCGGGAATCCCGCGAGCTCCTCGGGCCGGGGGATCCCCAGGTGGACGGTGCACCGTCGCTCGATGCGCTCGAAGCACCGGCGCGCGGCCCGCGTCGAGATCTCGGAGGGGGGACGGACGAGCCAGACCTCGGGCGCATAGCCCCACTGCTGAAGGTAGTACGCGGCGCACGTCCCGTCGCCGCCGTTGTTGCCCGAGCCCGCCACCACGCCGACGCGCGCCGGGGGCGAGGGGAGGTGGGCGGTCGCCTCCTCGGCGACCGCGCGACCGGCGTTCTCCATCAGGAAGTCGACGGTCGAGCCGAGCGCGATCGCGTTCGCTTCCACGACGGCCATCTCCAGCGAAGAGAGCGGTCGCGCTGGGGCGGTCCACATCGTCCGCCTACGCTGGCGAGGCGGTGTCCGCGCGCGCTTCCGACGAGAACAGGTTCACCGACTCGGGAAGGAGGTTCTTGCGGGCGAGGTACTGGGACTGCGTCCGGCTGTACCGGAACAGGATGTCGGCCTTGCCTTCCTGGAAGCCCCACGGGCGGACGATCAGGAGGTCGCCTTCGCGGATCCACATCTTCTTCTTCATTTTCCCCGTGATCCGCCCCATCCGGGAGACGGAGTCCTCGCACATCACCCGGATCCGCGCCGCCCCGAGGAGTTGACTCGCGATCCCAAACACCTCGCCGCGGTTGCGTCGGGGGAGCGGCAGGCGACCGACCTCCTCACCGCCCTCCACGACCTCCACGGTCGGCGACGGCTCCTCCGCGTCGGCGGCCGGCGTCGCGGGCTCCTCGGGGGCGGGCTTCGGCGGCTCGGGCACGCCGAGGCGAGAAGGCCCTACTATTTCAGGAGGACTTGAGTCGAGGGAAGATTCGACGCGGGTTCTCGTCGAGGATGGCGCGTTGGAGGTCGAGGGACAGGCCGAGGCCCCGGAACGCGTCGAAGTTCGCCCGGATGTCCGTGACGCCCGGGCCCGGCCAGTCCGTACCGAACACCGCCTTCGGAGCGAGCTGCGCCAACCGTGGAAAGTAGTCGAGGAGACGGGCCGGTGGGATCCCCGAGAGCTCGAGCCAGACGTTCGGGAACCGCCGGGCGAGGAACGCCGCGGTCTCCATCCAGATCGGCCGGCCTCCGTGGGCGAGCACGACCGTGAGGTCCGGGAAATCGACCGCGACGTCCTCGATGAAGAGCGGGTCCGAGAACTTGTTCCGCGCCCGCGGGAAGATCGAGGTGCCCGTGTGGAAGATCACCGGCAGTCGGAGCCGCTCGCACGCGCCGTACAGTTCGCGGAGCCCGGGCAGCGAGCCGTCGGTGTAGGCGTTGGGGCGGAACAACTGGTGGGGGGGGTGGAGCTTGATCCCCCGAATGCCGAGCTGCGTCGCGAGACGTTCGACCTCTCTCGCCGGGTCGGGGTGGTCCGGCCGGAGCCCCCCGACCGCGATCAAGCGCTCCGGGTCCTCCCGGACGTACTGCGCGACGAAGTCGTTCGCGGCCTCGGTGTAGCCGATCACCTCGGGCGCGACGTAGTTGACGAGCACCGCCCGCTCGACGCCGCAGGCGTCGAGGTAGTCGAGAAACGCCCGCGGCTCGCGCAGCAGGCGGACCCGCGCGGCATCGACCTGAGTCAGCAGTCGAAGCGTGTCCGGGTGCATCTGGTCGATCGGATTGATGTGGACGTGACAGTCCGTGACGCCCATCGACCTCCGGGACCGTCCGCGCGATATAAGCGACCGAGCGCCGACGCCGCCGCCGGCTACGAGGGTTTATCACCCACGCTCGGCTGAGGCCGGCCCGATGGCCGCGCCTCCCGCCGCCCCCGGAAATGTACCCCGCACGGCGACCGCGCCGATGGCCGCTTCGCGGCCGATGCCGAAGCTTCTGAAAGCGACGTACCTCGCCGACCAGGAGTACCTCCTCGAGGAGACCCGAGCGACGAAGTTGTTCTACTTCCCGGGGCCGATCGTGTTCACCCTGGTGTTCCTCGGGCTCACGATCGCCACCGCCGCCTGGTACGACAACTGGTCGGTCCAAATCGGGGCCTGGAGCCGGGTGATGAACTCGATCAATTCGGTCAGCATCAACCTCCCGTTCTGGGTCCTCGTCCTGTTCGCCGTGCTGTTCCTGGTCGGGCTGCTCTGGATCCTGGTCCGTGCGATCCGGTGGATCCGGACCGTCTACGCGGTCACGTCCCACCGGGTGATCGTCCAGACCGGCATTCTCGGGAAGGACTTCCACGAGATCCCGGTCACGCAGGTCCGCGGGGTCGATGTCCATCAGAGCTTCGGGCAGCGGATCCTCGGGTACGGCACCGTCCGAGTGAGCTCGGAGGGCGGCACTCAGGTCGGCAACGAGGACTGGAAGGGGATCCCGAAGCCGTTCCGGTTCCAGAAGATGATCGAGGACGCTAGCCAGGGCGTGATGCAGAACGCGAACCCGGCGGGCTGGGTTCGGTCGTAGTCCGGGCGGCCGCTCCCTCGCGGCTCCGCCCTCGCGCGTCGCGCACCGTTAAATCGACCCGCCTGCGTCCGCCGCCGGATGGCGGACGACTTCGACGCGATCGTCGTCGGCGCCGGGATGGCGGGGTCCGCCGCCGCGATCCGGCTCGCCCAGGGCGGGGCGAGCGTCCTGCTGCTCGAGCGGGGGGCCGAGCCGGGAACGAAGAACCTCTCGGGCGGCGTGCTCTGGGGACACGACCTCGACCGGATCCTGCCGAACTGGTGGGAGGAGATGCCGGTGGAGCGGCACCTCGTGCGCAAGCGGTTCGGGTTCCTCACGCGGGAGAGCGCAGTGTCGTTCGACCTCGAGGACGCCGGCTGGCGGCGACCGCCGTTCGTCGCCCACACGGTGCTCCGCTCGCGGACCGACGCGTGGCTCGCGAAGAAGGCGGAGGCGGCGGGCGCGACCGTCGTCAGTTCGGTGCCGGTCGACCGGCTGAACTGGGAGGGGTCGAAGGTGCACGGTGTCGTGCAGGACGGCGAGACGATGACGGCCCCGGTCACGATCGTGGCGGACGGTGCGAACTCTCGCGTCTCGCTCGGGACCCCGATCCGGCCCCAACCGCGCCTCGACGGGGAGGCGACGGAACTCGGCATGAAGGAGGTCTATCGTCTCGACCCGTCCACCATCGAAGACCGGTTCTCGGTCGGAACCGACGAAGGTCACGCCGAAGAGTGGGTCACCGGGATCTTTCCTCCGGGGGTCATGGGCGGAGGATTCCTCTACACGAACCGCGACACGCTCTCGGTCGGCCTGATCGTCAACGTCCAGTCGTTGTTCGGGAAGGGGGTCTACGCGCACGACCTGATGGAGCAGTTCAAGCTCCACCCGACGATCGCCGCCCGGCTGCGCGGCGGGGAGCTGGTCGAGTACGGCGCCAAGCTGATCAGCTCGGGATGGGCGAGCCGGCCGGCCGCCTTCCACGGGGACGGCTGGATGGTCGTCGGCGACGCGGCCGGGTTCGTCTTCTCGAACGGGCTCACGATCCAGGGGATGAACTACGCCGTGCGGACCGGGCTCGCCGCCGCCGAGACCGCCCTCGCCGCCAAGACCGCGGGGGTCTACGGAGCCGCGCAGCTCGCCGACTACGACCGCCGCCTCGGGGCCGCGCACGTGCTCTCCGACTTCCGCGACTTCGCGCGGATGGACCGGGTGAAGTGGAATCCCCGCTTCTACACGGCGTATCCCGGCTTCGCGGCCGAGCTGTTCCGAGCGATGTTCAACGACGAGGGCCGCGCCAAGCAGCCGGTCCGGCGCCTGCTCCAGAAAGCCCGCCGGGCCGCCGGGCTCCCGATCTCCACGCTCGTCCGCGACGGGATCGACGTCGTGCGCGACCTCTGAGCGGGTCAGAGACCGCGGACCCGTCGGACCTCGGCGGTGAGCGCGGGGACGATCTGGAAGAGGTCTCCGACGATCCCGTAGTCCGCGACCCGGAAGATCGGGGCGGAGGCGTCGGAGTTGATCGCCACGATGACCCGCGAACTGATCATCCCGACGATGTGCTGGATCGCGCCCGAGATCCCGATCGCGATGTACAGCTG
>JASHUL010000215.1 GCA_030039995.1 Thermoplasmata archaeon | reverse complement strand
GACTGGGAGGGGCGCCCCCTGGCCTGCGGTGCCGTCCTGGTGGTGCTCGGGATGGTGAGCTGGGCCGCTTTCGGGCTTTCCGCGAGCGCTCTCGACCTGATCGGGGGCGTCTTCGCGCTGCTGGCCGGAGTGCTCTACCTGGTCGAGCCGGCCCAGCGGGCTGCGTCGGCGATCGCATCGTCCGGTTGAACGGACGGACCGGGGAGCGCGCACGTTCGACAATCGGGGAACTTCGTCGCACCGGCCTCCGGCGATCGCCGGCCGAGGGGAGCGCTGCGGGACAAACCTACTTACGGGACGGCCGGCGAGGAACTCCCGAGGACGGCCGGAGCGAGAACATGAACGAAACGTGCGACCTGTGCGGAGAAGTGTTCGGTTCGCCGGTGAGCCTCCTCGAGCACCAACGGACCGCGCACGCCCATGCCGACCGCGCGGCCGACGTCGAGATGAATCCCGAAGCGCATCGCGCGGGCTTGGTCTGCGCCCTGTGCGGGCGTCGGTTCGCGAACCCCCGTGCCCTCGCCGAGCACAACCTCGGCCCGCATCCCGCGCCGCGGCGCGTCGGGTCGGGGCCTCCGGTGCCGGGATAGCGCCGCCCCCTCTCGAAACGCGCTCCCCGGGCCACCGTTATATACGGCACCCCGGCTGACGGGGCCTCTTCCCCGCGCCCCGGCGCGGCGGTGAGAGGATCGCATCGGACGAACGGTTCCAGGTCCATCGGAGGGGGCGACGAGCGTGGAGATCAAGATCCTCGAAGACCGGCCGAACCCTCTCCTGAAGCGGCACGAGTATCGGTTCCAGGTCGACCACGCGACCGCCGCCACTCCGAGTCGGGACGCCGTGCGTTCTGAGCTCTCGAAGCTGGTCCACGCCCCGAAGGATCGGGTCATCATCGAGCGAATGGGGGCGCGGTACGGCACCGCCGTGACCCAGGGGGACGCGATGGTCTACGACACCTCGGACGTCGCCCGCTCGACGACGCGCGAGCACATCCTCGTACGGAACGGTCTCAAGGAGAAGGCCGCCGCGGCGACGGCGCCGAAGACGGAGGCGCCGGCCGAGCCCGCGAAGGTCGAGGCACCCACCCCCGAACCGCCCGCCGCTCCCGCAGCGCCGCCCGAAGCGAAGGCCGAGCCGAAGGGAGAAGCGAAACCCGCCCACAAGGGAGAGGGGAAGGGCGAGTCCCACAAGCCCGAGCACAAGCCGAAGACGCCGAAGGCGGACAAGGACAAGGGCGAGAAGCCCGAGAAGAGCCCCGCCGAAGGGGGGTCGTAGTCACCCATGGCGAAGGCCCGCGTTGGTCTGTACTCGGTCCAGGGCGACGCGCTCTCGCGCACGCACAAGTCCTGCCCGAAGTGCGGACCCGGGGTGTTCCTCGCCGAGCACGGCAACCGCCGCTCTTG
This sequence comes from Thermoplasmata archaeon, assembly GCA_030039995.1. Lineage (GTDB taxonomy): Archaea > Thermoplasmatota > Thermoplasmata > Lutacidiplasmatales > UBA184 > Lutacidiplasma. The sequence continues at coordinate 1,646 of JASHUL010000215.1, read as the reverse complement.
CGGTCGGTGCGGCTATTCCGAGTCGAAGGGTGGTCCGGCACCGAAGGTCAAGCCGGCGAAATCCGTCGGAGAATCCAAGCCCGCGACTCCGCGGTCCCCGCCCGCCGCTTCGTCACCCGCTGCCTGAGATCGGACGCCCGTCGACCTCCACGGTCGCTCCGGCGCTGACCGCCCAGCCAAAGAATCCCGAAGCGTTCTTGCCGCCGAAGCCCCGGTTCCCCCCGACCGAGACCATCACGGCCCCCTGCTCGAGGTCCTCGAGTTGCGGTGTGTCGTGAAGCGCCGCATTGAGGCCGATCGAAAACAATCCGGGCCGGTCCCGGCCGACGCCCCCGTGAGCGAAGCCCTTCTCGAATCGCTCCGCCCCCTGGGCGAACTCCGTCTCCTTCAAGCGTCCGTCGTGGAAGTGGAAGACCGCGCTGGTCGCGACCCCGTCGTCATAGAAGCACGTACGGTTCGCGACGAGGGTCCCCTCCGCGACGGTCTCGTCGAGCGCGAGGCGGACCGCGCCCGAGGGAAGCGTGGTCAGCATTTGGAACCGCCGCACACGGTCCTTCAGGATCGGGCGACCGACGTCAACGTAGGTCGGGCGCCGCGCAAGTCCGAGGCGGAGGTCGGTGCCCGCGCTGTCGCGGACCCGCAGCGAGCGACCCTTGGCGAGCGCGCGAGCGAGCGGGGCCCCAGCTCGGGCGAGCGCGTCGGGCGAGACCATGGTCGCGCGGACGAGCTGGTCCGTCCACGTCGCCTCGTCCACTCCGTACGCCCGAGCGAGGGACGGGTACGGCCGGCCCAACTCGAGCCGAGCGCCCCGGAGACCGGCCCGCCGAGCCACCTCGTACCATTGCTCGTTGAACGCGAACAGCTGGTCGACCTTGGCGGGGGGCAATGCGTTGAGTCGGACCCGGTCGCCCGGCGCCCAGGGGTAGATGTAGACGTCCGCCTTCGCGAGCGCCGCCCACTCGTGGGCGGCCGCCTTCCCGAGGACCTTGAACTCGTTCGCGTCGACCGAATCCCAGTACGCCCCTTCATCCTCGTACGAGATCAGGGGGAATGCGCCCATCCGTCGCGACTCCCGGGCGAACGCGACCGCCCAAGGCAGCGTGTGCGTCCATGCCTCGATGAGGACGTGTTCTCCTCGACGAAGTTTCAGGTTCTGTGCCAGGACGGAGTGCGCGAGCTGCCCTCGGGTCTGAGGGGTAACGGGGTCGGGTCCCATGGCCACGGCAGGCGCGGACAGTACTTTGCGCATCGCCCCCGGAGCGCTCGAAACGTCGGCGAGGACGGCGCCGGGCGCGTACCCAACGTCGAACGAAGACCGTAATATGGCGGGGCGTTCCGCTCCGCGGTCGGTCGCGGGCCCGTAGTATAGCTTGGATATCACGGAGGCCTCCGGAGCCTCAAACCCGGGTTCGAATCCCGGCGGGCCCGTCCGGTTGCGATCCGCGGAATGGCTAGAGCAGTCGGACCGCCTCGAGATTGAGCGGCGCCTGCGAGGCGACCCCGAACCGGCGCTGAAAACTGCTGGCCAGATCCAAGGCCCGCGATTCCTCGCCGTGGTTGACCAGGATCTGTCGAGGTCGCGGATCGAGGTTCCCGACGTAGTTCATCAGCTGGTTCCGGTCGGAGTGTCCCGAGAACCCTTCGAC
>JASHUL010000214.1 GCA_030039995.1 Thermoplasmata archaeon | reverse complement strand
GAGACCGTACTTGTGGGTCACCCCTTCGAGCGAGTCGATGACGAGCAACGACTTCTCCGGGAGCGCCTTCTCGATGCGGTTGTAGACGTTCTCGACCTCGGGCATCGGGCTGCGCTTGAGCAGCGCCTGCAGGTGGGCCCGGTCGACCCGGGTCGGAGGTCCGCGTTCCTGGCCGAAGCTGCCGAGCACCTCACGGCCGGCGCGGACCTTGCGCTGCTCGGCTTCGGGGAGCTCGGGCTCCCGGGATTTCCCGGTCGCCTGGATCGCGTCGAGGAACAGCTTCGCGGCATCGAGGACGCGCGAGCGCATCTCGGTCGCCTTGAGCCACGGGAACTGACGGTAGAGCGCCTCGTCGCCCACGCGTGTCGAGAGGTAGTACGACCGGTTCGGCTGGCCGACGCGCTCGAGCAGCTCGAGCCCGAACGTCGTCTTGCCGGAGCCCGCGCCCCCCTTCACGATGAGGGAGCGGCCGCCCTTCCCGCTCAAGAAGGCGATGACCTCGGGCGGGATCCCTCCGACCGTGCTTCCTTCGTTCGCAGTCATTTTGGTACTGGGGGTACGCTCGGCGCGGGAGTTCTCGTTTTCCGAGGAACTGAGACGTGCCGTGGGTGAATCAAGGCCGGGATGGGAAGGTAAAGCTTTCTCTTGGTCCGAACCGCCGGGACGGCGTCAGGCACCGGCGGCGCGTCGAGCGGCCGACCGGGCAGCGTCGAGCGCGTGGGCGAGGGGAGCGCCGGGCTCCCCGACCGCGGTCGCCGCGGCCGGGTTCCCGCCGCCGCGACCGGCGAACTCGGGAAGCGCCGCCCGGAGGACCTCCGAGGCCGCGACCGCCGGCGACGTCGAGCCGACGAACAGTACCCCCCGTCCGTCCTCTTCGCCCGAGAGGATCGCGACCCGGCCCGTCTCCTTCGTGAGCCGCCGCGAGAGCTCCATCAGCTCCGCCCGACCGAGGTCGACCGCGCCGGTGAGGATCGTGGTCGTCCCGACGGACTCGGCGACGGACGGGTCGGCGAGCAACCGGTCCGCCGTCGCGCCGAGGTCCTCCCGGCGTCGGGAGCGAGCCGCCTTTCGCGACGCTTCGATCTCGCCGAGGAGCCGGTCGATCCCCGCCGGCAACTGGCCGACCGGCACGCCGAGTCGGCGCGACGCCTCCTTCAGGATCTCCTCGTGCTCCTCGCGCAGGTCGAGCGCCCGCTCCCCGCTCGTGTACGTGAGCCGGACGATCCCGTCCTGGATCCGCTCGACGTCGGAGAGTGCGATCGCCCCCACCTCGCTCGTGTGGGTGCAATGGGTTCCGCCGCACGCCTCGACGTCGAACCCTTCGACCTCGACGATGCGGAGCTCCTTGCCCGGCACGGCTCCGCCCTGGTAGAGCGTGAAGCCGAACCGTCGCTCCGCCTCGTTCCGCTCCTCGAAGTAGCTCTTCACCGGTCGGTCCTCCCGCACGATCTCGTTGACGCGGCGTTCGACGCGGTGCAGCTCCTCCCGCGAGAGGGGCTTGTAGTGCGTGATGTCGATGCGGGCGGACTCCGTCCCCTTGTACGCTCCCGCCTGCCAGACGTGGGGGCCGAGGGTCTCCCGCAGCGCCCCGTTCAGGAGATGGGTCGCGGTATGGTGCTGCATCAGCTGTTTCCGTCGGGGCGGGTCGATCCGCCCGTGCACGCGCTCCCCGACCCGGAACGGTGACGGCCGCTCGAGACGGTGCAGCACCCAGGGACCGGTGCGCTCGACGTCGACGACCGCGAGGTCGCCGAGGTGACCCTTGTCCGTCACCTGGCCGCCGCCGGTCGGATAGAAGTACGTACGGTCGAGCGCGACGAACGGTCCGTCCGTCCACACGACGTGGGCGTCGAACGCGAGGGTGTACGGGTCGAGATAGTAGAGCACCTCGGTCGCCGGGGTTCCGGCCGCGACGACCGGCAGTCCGGTCGCGGTCTCGGTGTACTCGTTGGCCGGACGCTCCCCCTCGTGGCGGGCCGCGACGAGCGAGTAGAAATCGTCGGGGATCTTCGGCGGGTCCCGGACCTCTTCGACCGCGAGGTCCGGCGGGATCCCGAGGGAATCGTACCATTGGAGCAGGTCGTCCTGCGTCACCTTTCCCCCGGTCGTTCGCAGCCGCTCGTCGTACCGCCGGATCGTCTGGCGCGCTCGGTCGATCGACTCGGCGAACTTCTCGACCTCGGCCCGCACGACCCGATGGAGGTCGTCGCGGTGGGCCCCCACCTCGGGGAACGACCGGGCGATCGCGCGTCCGGACGCGTCCAGGATCGCGAGGAGGTCGGGCGCCTCGGCCGTCCGCTGGAGGATCCGGATCGAGCGGCGGAGCAGGAGCCGCGCGAAGTACCCCTCCTTGCTGTTCGACGGGACGACCCCGTCCGTCAGCAGGAAGTTGAGCGCCCGCGCGTGGTCGATCAGGACCGCGGCCTCGCGCGGCGGGAACGTCCGGCGCAGCTCGTCATACTCGGCGCCGAACACGGCCTCGTACGCCGTCTTGGTCCCCTGGCTCATCCAGGTGAATCGCTCGAGCCCGTAGCCCGTATCGACGACGGTGAGCGGCATCGGTCGGAGGGCGTCGCCGTCGCGCAGGTACTCCATGAACACGAGCGTCGCCACCTCGAGCCCGAGGAGCCCGACGCTGAGGGACGGCCCGAGGTTCCCTCCTCCTTCCCAGACCTCCTCCTTGTACGTGATCGCCGTCGGGTCGGCGCCGAGCTCGCCGGTGAGGAGCTCGTGGCAGAGCTCGGTCGTCCGGTCCTTGAAGTAGACCTCGTGGTCCAGACGGTTGAACGCGTGGTGGGCCATCATCTCGAAGAGCGTGAAATGTCGACCCGACCGGCCGACCTCTTCGAGGTCGATGAACCGCAGGACCGGCTGGCTGATCACGAGCGGGTTCGCGGGCGGGGGGATCGCCCCGCTCGTCACCCACGGCTGGAAGTCGTAGATCGACGCCTGCGTGAAGAACACATCGTTGCGCCACCGCGCGACGGTCGGGTACCGTCGGACCCGCGGGTGCCCCCGTTCCTCGAAGAAGCGGAGGAACGTCTCGCGCATCGCGTCCGGAGCCTTTGGCTCGGCGAATCCCGGGTGACCGAGGAAACCGTAGTCGCGGCACGGCGCCTCCTGGCATCGGTCGTGGTCACCGAGCGTCCAGAACGCCGAACCGCACACCGCGCACGCGCGCCGATGGAACCCGGACCGGTGAAAGAACGGGAGGTCGTACTCCGACGGGTCCATGGCGGCCGTCCGAGGTCGCGCGGCCCTTAAGAGGTTCGGTGACGGCGCGGCCGTTCGGAGTCCCG
>JASHUL010000213.1 GCA_030039995.1 Thermoplasmata archaeon | reverse complement strand
GGCCGTTTCCTTCAGGGCCAGTCCCTTCGTGTAGAAACGGAGCGACCGTCGTAGATCGGTCACCCGCAGCCCAACGACCTCGAACTTCGGTGACCGATTCACGAACCCGGAAAGCGCCGGGCGCTTTCAGGTCTGTCCCTCGGCCGCTTCCATCGAGCCCCGTAGGCGGCGGGCAGCTTCGCTATCGTGTAAACGAGGTCCGGGACGAGCCGGCGCACCCGGGGCGAGCCGTCGCAGGAGCCCCCTCGCGTCGGCAGAGAATCCGCCGGTCCTGGGGGCCCTCCGAAACCCATGAGGACCTCGAGGGAGGCCCCCGGGGACCGCGGAAGATTTTTAAGCCGGGGGTCCGCACATTGCTCGCTCGATGTCGAGTCGAGCAGCGCTCATCCTGAGCGTAGCGACGGTGGCCCTTCTGGTCGTGCTCCTGCCTACCGGGGCGAGCCACAGCAGTGGTTCGGCCGCGCCGGCGGCCGCCGACGTGGTGGTCGACGCGAGTAGCCCGAGTCCCTTCGTGACGGGCATGGCGGCTTCGATCGCGATCGGGCAACCCAATGTCTCGACCGATACGTGGGACGGGACTCCCAACGCCTCGAACATCGTTCCCGATCCGGAGGAGCCCTGCATGAATGCCCAGGGCGACCTCTTCATACCCAACTTCAGCGGCAGCCGGGTGACCGAGTACCTCGCTCCGCTGACCACGAACGAGTCCGCGTCGGTCGTGATCGGCCAGAGGAGCTTCTACACCGCCGCCGCCGGCACCAATCAGTCGTCGCTCGACTCGCCGGCTTCGTGCACGTTCGACAGTCACGGCAACCTCTGGGTGCCCGACTACTTCAACGACCGCGTTCTCGAGTTCAAGCCCCCGTTCACCACCGGCATGAACGCGTCGCTCGTCCTCGGTCAGGACAACTACAACACCTCGACCGCGGGGACGAACCAGTCGGCGTTCGACGGGCCTGCCGCGATCGCCTTCGACTCCTCGGGCGACCTGTGGCTGGCGGAGACGTACAACAACCGCCTCCTCGAGTTCAAGCCCCCGTTCACCGACGGCATGAACGCGTCGCTGGTCCTCGGCCAGTCGAACTTCAACACGTCGGAGGCGGGCACCTCGTCCACGAATCTCAGCTTCCCGGACGCGCTGGCGTACGCCCACGGCGTGCTCTGGGTCTCCGAATACGACAACAACCGGGTGATCGGATTCTCGGCGCCGTTCTCCGATGGGGAGGGAGCGACCTACGTGCTCGGTCAGTCCAACTTCTCCGTCTCGAACACGGTGGGACCGATTGCCCAGGTCGGTCCGCTCGGTGTCTCGGTCGACAGCCACGGCAACCTCTGGGTGGCCGTCCAGAGCCAAAACCGGGTCCTCGAGTACCGACCGCCCTTCTCGTCCAACGAGACCCCCTCGCTCGTCATCGGCCAGTCGTCGTTCGCGACCACCGATGCCGGCGTCGGTGCGGCCAACTTGAGTCAGCCGCTCGGAGCCTGGGTAGGACCTACCGGGACCCTGTGGGTCGCGGACGGACAGAACGACCGGGTGCTCGGGTACATCCCCGCGACGTACTCCGTAGGGATCACGGAAAGCGGGCTCCCGTCGGGTACCGCGTGGTCGGTGACATTCGCGGGCGTCACCGAGGCAGGGTCCGCGGGCGGTATCAGTCTGAGCGAGGAGAACGGCTCGTACGGATGGAGTGCCACCCCCGTGCCGGGCTACGTGGTCTCGCCGGCGTCGGGCGTGCTCAACGTGAGCGGTTCCAATGAGTCCATCCCCCTGACCTTCACGCAGGTCACCTACTCGGTGGAGTTCGAGTCCAGCGGACTGCCCGCGTCGACGGCCTGGACGGTGACGGTGGCCGGCGTGGCGCACTCGAGCTCGACCGACGGGCCGATCACCATCACGGAGCCGAACGGGACCTATGCGTACACGGTCACCGCGGTCGCCGGCTACAACGATACCCCGGAGAACGGATCGATCACCGTGGTGGGCCAGTCCCAAGAGGTCGGCATCGGGTTCTTCGCGACTCCCGCCCCGACGACGACCCCAACGACCCCGACCTCCCCGGGCAACAGCTCGAGCGGGATCAGCCTGACCTTGGCCATCCTACTGGCGGTCGTCGCGCTGATCGTCGGTGCCGTCATCGGCTTGGTGATCGGACGGCGACGTGAGGAGAAGTCCCCGCCGGCTCCGCCGCCCAGTGCTCCTCAGACCCTACCGCCGCCCGCAACGCCGGGTTCGACGGCCGGTCCGGTCGCCCCCTGGTCGGAGAGCGGTCCCGAGTCCGACGGTCCGCCTCCCGGCGCGAGGTAGGTTGCGAATCCGCGGCGACGGGTCCAACCCCTTCCCGGGGTTTCGCTCCCGGGCCGCGGCGAGCATCATCGCCGGCGGGCTCTTGACCGGTTCCGTTGCACGGCTTCACGAACGATGCGCCGGAGCGCCGGCTCGTCGACCGGTTCGCCCTCGTGAAAGTCGACCGCCCGGACCGATTTGCTGTCGAGCCGCGCGTTGAAAAGCTTCCGGGGGTCGTCGACCTCAGCCCCCCGGGGGAAGGTCAGTCGGACCGCGTTTTTCAGCTTCTCCCCGATACAGATCATTCCCTCATCGGACCAGACGGGAACGCCCGCCGGATTGCTGGGTTTTCTCCACTTCACCTCTTCGATCGCATCGGGGTCGGCGTTGGTGATCACCCCGCGCAACCGTTCCAGCAACGGGTCTCGCCAGTCACGCAGCTTCGCCATCCCTTCGCGGACTCGTCTCGAGAAGATAGCCTGCGGGGCGGCGAGTGCGGAGCGAGCGGAGCGTCGGTACGAAGACGAACGACGACCGGCAATCCCGGGCGACCCCGCTTCGAGGTCGGGGACCACGGGGAGCGACGTACCTCCAGCGTCCCCGTTCGGCAGCGTCAATCTCTTCCCCCACCGATCGGTAGGCCGGCCGACGTGAAGCATGTCGACGTACGCGCTCTTTGAGATCGATTGGCACGACCCGGACAAGGCCCGAGAGTATCGCGAGAAATTCAGTCCGATCCTCGCGAAGTACGGTGGAAAGACGTTGTGCGCGGGCCCCCCTCAAGTGGTCGAGGGTAGCTGGAATCCGGCGAGGGTCGTCATCCTCGAGTTCCCGAGCGCCGAAGCATTCCGGAGCTGGTACGCGTCTCCGGAGTTCGCCCCGGTGCTCCAGCTCCGCAAGGAGGGCGCGACCACCAAGACGGTGATCACCGTCGAAGGCCCGACCCGCTAGGCGCCTCCGGACGAGCGGGGCGGCCGAGCACGGGCGCGGGATCGCGGAGGCCCGTCCGAACGCGGACGAGGCCGACCGCCCGGGTGGGAACCGTTCCTCGACTTGATTAGGCCCGATCCGATCGGCGGTCCGTGGTCGTGGATGGCTCGACTCCGACCCCCGATCGGTCGAAGGACGGAAGCGTCCATCCGTCGAACATGGCGCTCTACAATGACGCCAACGAGAATCGTTCGCTTACCGCGGGTCTCGGAGCGACGTGCATCGCGGTACTCACTTTCGTTCTGATCTTCCTCTACGACCGGGCCAATGCGGGCCAGATCAACGACCTGTTGTTCCAGTCGACGCTGCTGGTCATTGTCGTTAGCCTGTTTCTGATCTCGGTTTCCTCCCTCAATTATTGGTTCGTGATGGAGGCGTTCCGGACCGCCCCTTCCCGCGCGCCGGTGTACCAACGTCGTGCGGACGAGTTCTTCGCCTCCAGTCTGGTGCTCTTACTCCTCGAGCCGACGTTGATCCTGCTCACGGTGAAACTGTACCTCGTGGGGGCCATTGCGCTCGCGTTGTGGATCGCCGGGGTCGTCGTTCTCGGCTTGGGGTGGAGAGATGTCCGTTGAATCTTCCCGTCCTGAGAAGAGCCGCCGCTCAGGACGGACGCGAAGGCGCCGGTCGTGGGCTCCTCTGGTCCTCGCCCCGCCGCCCTGAGGTTCCCCCACCGGCTCAGCGCTCCGGGAAGGTCGACGAACTGACGGTGTCTACCCGCCAGGGTGGATATCGTCGGTTCTTCCCGGCGCGAAACAGGCAGATCGAATTCCCGTCCGGGTCGCGGAGATACGCCTCACGCCACAGCCAACGCTTGTCCTCGGGGTCCGAGTCGAATCGAAGTCCCGCAGCCTTGAGTTGGGCCACGCGCTCGTCGAGGTCGTCACACTCGAAGTATACTACGACGCCCGAGCCGGCGGGCGGTCGGTCCACGCGGTGGAGCGAGAACGTGGCCTCGCCGTCCGGACACTCGAATCGGGCGTAGTCGTCCGACGTCTCCACGATCTGCCGAAGTCCGAGTCGTCGGTAGAACTCGGCCGACGCCGCGACGTTCGTCGACGGCACCGTGACTTGGTTCAGATCCATGGGCCTCGCCCGCCCGTCACGAGGACTCTCGGGAAGAGCGTTGTGGGATCGGAAAGGACCGAGGGCCGGGGGCGGGGCTTCGATGCGATCCATCATCGACCGGAGCGTTCTCGTAGGTCAAGGCGGCGATGCCGAAGGCGAGTCGCTCGCTCCGCGGGGCCGCCTTCCGGCCCCAACGACCAAGAGACGGAGACCGGTCAGGGTCGGAGGTTCGCCCCGCACGAAACGCACATCGTTGCCGGGATCGGGTTGATCGCCCCACAGGAAGGGCACGCAAGGTGCGTGCGACCGTCCTGGTCGGCGATCGGCGGGGGTTCCTCGGCCTTCGAGGGGGGTGTCGGACGCAGGTCAATTCCCGTGTAGTACCTCTCTGCGGTCGTGTCGGTCGACTCCGTGGAGGGGTCGTCGGGTCCGAAGACGATGATACAAGTCCCACCCAGGACGGCCAGGATAAAGCCCGCGGCGTCCGAATTCACCAAGCTGAGCAGCGCGAACACGATCACGAGCACACCTACGACGCGGTGAGACTCGAGGTAGATGAACCCGCAGATCGCCAGCACGATGATGATGAATCCGAAGAGTCCCCCCAGGAGACCGACGTCCGTCACGAACCCAACGTTCGCCACGTAACCCACGTAGGTTTCAACGATGCCGGTGACGAGGATGACCAGCCCTCCGACCAAACTGAGAATGGGGCCGGCGATCTGCTTGTCCTCGGACACGGCTCGCCGGTAGGGCCTCGTTCGGTAAGATGCTTAGTGCCCGCCGGTCCCGGCCGGGGCACCTCCCCCGTGAGAGGAGAGTCGAGACCGTGCGCCCGATCCGGGCGCTCCACCCCGCCGCGCGGTCGGGCCCCCGGTCGTGTCGGGCCACGAGCGACTCGAGACGGTTAGGGCGTGGGACTCGACGAAAATCGGGCGAACATCGCGGCGACGTGCCGGGCCCCGAGACGGAAGTCCGAGAGCCGGATATTCTCGTTCGGAGCATGATAGTTCGAGCCGTCGTAGGAGACTCCGGGCCCCAGGAGCGAGGGCACGCCGAGTTGCTCGTTGAAGAACGCGTTGGCCGACGCCCCGGGAGACCAGGGCCAGACCTCGGGTGTCTGACCGGTCGCGTCCCGGGCCCCCTCGACCGCGGCTCGAACGACGCGCTCGTCGAGCGAGATCGCGCTCGGTTGGAGGCTCTCCTTATGCGGCACGATCTCCACGTCGTCGAATCCCTGCGTCCGAAGGTAGCTGCGGAGCCGCTCGAGCTGGGCCTCGATCCGCATCCCGGGGATCAGGCGGAAGTCGATCTTGGCCCGCGCCACGGCCGGATTCACGGTCTTGGTACCTTCGCCGGTGTAGCCGCTCACGAAGCCGCAGATCGTGCAGGTCGGTGAGTAGACCAACGTCCGAACCACTCGGTACGGGTCGGAACCACCGCGCAGACTTCGCACTCCCCAGTACTCCTTCAGGTCGTCCACCTTCATCGCGGTCTTCCGCAGGTACCGCAGCTCTTCGGGCTGGGGCGTCCGTGCGTTCTCGTACCACCCGGGGATCCGGATACGCCCGTTCGGCGCCCGCAGCCGATCGAGACACTCGATCAATCGCCACGCCGCGTTCGGTGCGATCGCCGCGTACGAGGAGTGTTGGTCGACCTTGGCCGTCCGGCAGACGAGGTCGACGTAGAGGATCCCCTTGCAGCCGAGCTCCAGCCGAGGACGACCGTCGGCCAGGTGGTCGCCGCCCTCGATCGTGGCGCCGTCGGCGTGGAGGAGGTCACGGTGCTCGTGGACGAACGCCGGAAAGTGAGGACTGCCGACCTCCTCCTCGCCCTCCACGACGAATTTGAGATTGATCGGAGGGCGTCCCTCCGCTTCCTGCCAGGCCTTCACGGCGAGGACCTGGGCGATCAGGTTCCCTTTCGTATCTCCGCATCCTCGGGCGAGAAACCGCCCGTCCTCGATGATGGGGTCGAACGGGTCGTGGCGCCACTCGTCGAGCGGGTCGACCGGCTGCACGTCGTAGTGTTGATACATCAGCAACGTGGGCTTCGCGCGGTCGACCGTCAACTCGCCGAAGACGACGGGCGGCCCCCCCTCCACCGAGTACTCCCGCGCCTCGAACCCCACTTCGGCCAGGAGTTGGCGGACGAACGCCGCGGTCTCGGGCTGGGCTCGTTTTTCGGCGGAGATGGTGGGGAGGCGGCAGTACGCCTTGAGCCGTTCGAGCGAGGCCGACGTGTCGCGGTCCACTCGGTCGAAGACTTCTGCGAGCGACATGGGTTTCTTCGAGCGCCCACCAATGGGGCCCCCTTCTTGGCGATTGTGGCGTCTGGGGAGCACGGGCAGCGCTCCCCCGCCCGAGGGTCCGACTCGGGGACGGACTCCGAGCGACCCGGTCTCCTACATATTGGCGGCGAAGATGACGCGGGTAAGCACCATGGTCGAGGCCCCCAAGGCCGCTCGACGTCGCCCACCCCGTGCGACGGTTCGAAGAGTCGATTGGTCGAAGGACCTGCCGACCGTCCGAAAGTTGTTCGAGGACTACCGGAGATGGATGACCGAGCATCGAGACGAATCTCCGAGCGCGGCGGCGCGCGTCTCGGAAGGGCTCGGGGTCGTCGAGGCCCTGGTCGCGGGACTCCCCGGCGCGTACGGCCCTCCGCGGGGGGACGTGCTGCTGTGGTTCGATGAGGGAAGCATCGTCGCCTGCGGGGCGCTCCGGGAGGTCGAGCCCGGTATCGGCGAGATCAAGCGGATCCACGTTCGGGGCGACTATCGCGGAATGGAATTCGGTCCGGTCTTCGTACGCGCGATGGTCGACCGGGCCCGAGAACTGGGGTTACGAAAGGTGAGGGCCGACGCGCTCGCCTCGATGGAAGCGGCGATTCGATTCTACCAGGATTGCGGCTTTCGCCCGATCGAGCCCTACTGGCCCCATCCGGCACCGGGCGCTCGCTTCTTCGAGTACGTGATCGACGCCTGACTCGGGAACGGGGCCCGTCCCGCGGGCGAGGTCCGCCGCGCGGGGAGGCAGGTCGAGTCAGTCCCGACTCCGAGACGTCGGTCGGCGGTGCCGGCGCTCCTTCCCCCGGGCCTCGGCCCTCGACTCCGCCGGTGTCGGCCGTCGAAAGATCTCGATCCAATTCCCATCGGGGTCGGTGACGTACGCCGCCCAGCCGTCGGTCGTCTCGGGGGTGATCCCGGTGGGTCGTGCCCCGGCGCGAAGGATTCGGTCGTACTCTCGGGAGAGCTTCTTCCGACCGACCGCCCCCAGCAGCACCCCGATGTGGTCGAGTCCCTCGCCGGCGACGTACCGGGTCCCGAAGGGCGAGCCCTTGGGATACCAGTTGAGTTCGAGCATCACTCCGCTCTTCGGGTCCTTGAGTCCGACCCAGATTCCCCGACCGTACTTTCGGAAGTCTCCCCGGATCGCCTCACGGAGGCCGAGCGCCCGGCGATAGAACGCCAGCGATCGGCGGAGGTCGGTCACTCGGATTCCGACGTAGTGCAGCGGCATTCACTGGCGGAACGGGTCCCGATATTTAGTCGCGCAACGACCCCAGAGGGGTCACCCTCCGGCACCGCCCACCCGGTGGGGTCGCGGCTGCCCCGACTCAATGCCGACCGTAGTAATCGGCCACGGCGCGGAACGACTCTTTCGGTTCCCACGCGACGCCGGGGAACGTCGTCCCGAGTCGTTGTTCGGGGTAGAACGTCTTGACGAGGGCGTAGCGAGGCAGGTCCGGGTCGAAGTCGAGCTTCGGGAGCGACGCGGCGTCGGTTCCCGCCGGAGGGCCCGAGCCGGGCTCAATGAAGGTGTACACGAAGGTCCCGTGGACGCCCGCCCCGTCGTTGAGCGCGAGGAGGGCGGTCAGTTCGTTCGCCTGCGCCGACGGATCGTAGACGTAGTTTCCCCGAAGCCGCGGAGGCCAGTGGTTCCAATCGACGACCTCCCAGCCCCGTCCCCCCCACCGGTCCGCGCCGCGGAACGTGCAGCAGCCGAATTCGGTGTTCACGAGCGGCTTGCCGAGCGTTGAGTACCGTTGGAGCAACTGCGCATATCGATCGAACATCGGGTCGCCCCGGTAGAGGTCCATCCCGACGTAGTCGAACGGCTCCCAGTCCGGTTGTTCGAAAACCACGGCGGCGTAGGTGATCTTTCCTCGAAATCGCCCCCGCGCGGTGTGGGCGAGGCGGTCGATGAACGCCCGGAAGGCCGACCGGGTGGACGGGTCGAATATCACCTCCCGCAGTTTCGGGTGGGCGAGCCGCTCGAGAACGTTCTCCCCCGGGACGAATCCCTGGGCGAACAGGGTCAGCTCGCTGCCCACGCTCAGTACGACCTTGCCGGGGAACGCGTCCAGAAGACCTTGGGCCACCTCGGAGGCCCCCGCGAGGTAATCGACCGTCTCATCGCGCGAGTGGTCCCAGAGCTCGGGCGAGAACCAGACCTCCAGCCCGAGCTCGAGGGCGAGCTTCGCTGCGTCGTGCAAACGCTCGGGGCTGCGGCCCTGGAGCCGGATCGCATTGCAGTGGAGTTCGTCCCGGATGATCCGGATATCTCGACCCACCGCGACCGGGTCGTACTCGGGCCGCCAATTCCGGCCCAGCATCTCCCGTCCCACGTCGTAACAGACGCCCTTGAGTCGCACGACCGCCATTGAACCCCCGATGGGTAAAGTGTCGTCGAGGACGGAGCGGCCGTCCGTCGTCTCGAAGGCGGAGACCCCGGTTCACGAGCTCGCGTACCGGCGACGCCTCGGGGAGGGGGCGGCGGATCGGCTCACTCTAGGCGAAACAGGTCGATCTTCGCACGGACCCGCGCGATGAGGTCCTCCGTGTCGAGCGAGAGCCCGTACTTCCGAAAGTACCGGTGCAGTACCGCGCCCCCGTGCTCCAAGGATCGAAGCGCCTCCTGGAGGCGGACCCACGGCGGGCTCCCGAGCCGGTCGATTCGGATCCCGGCCGCGAGGTCGATGAACCAGGGTCGTCCTTCGTGGACGAGGATGTTGAACGGGCTCAGGTCGGAATGGACGACCCCCGCTTCCGCCAGCCCCTCGATCCCGGTGACGGTCTCGCGGAGAAACGACTCGGGATGCTCCAGCACCGCATCCTGGAGCATCGGGGCGACCGTGGTCGGAGTGCCGAGATACTGCATCGAGAACATGTTCTCGTTCCGATCGCCCGGCTCGGGGACGCGGGCGCCTCCCTGCCACGCGTAGCTCAGGAGGTCGAACTCCCGGAGCGCTCGTTGTCCCATCGATTCCAACTTGATGCGGCGGTCGCCCTTGTGCGAGGTCCGGTACTGTCGGTAGACTTTGACCACCACCCACCTCTGCCCGTCCCGACAGAGATAGACGTCGGCCTCCTTCCCGGACCCGAGCCTTTGTCCGACTTCGGTCGCGAGACCGCAATCGAGGATGACGTCCGCTACCTCACGGTGCGTCGGCTCGGCGAAGGCGACCAGCCCGCTCCGTATCTTCCAATGCACACTCTCGTCGAGATACCCATCGTTGGGCATGTTCGGTTTCCGGGGCCGTGCCGGTCGGCTCGAAAGGTGGGGACGCAGTCGCCAGACGCCCGGAACGACCTCGGTCAGTCGGCCCACGGCGAGCTGGCAAGCGCATCGTATGCCATCTTCCCGTGAACCTCCCGGCCGGCGGCCGAGGGGAGGATGGGTGGGGCGGTATGTAAACGCGCGCTCGCCCTCGAGCTCCCGACGCGCCGTTCTCCCCTCGCGACCCGCCGTCCCTTCCGCGAGCGCGCACCTGATGTACTCCTCCGCGTGACCGGCGCATCGAGGGAGTGGCAGACTCGCCGGTCCGAATGGCCCCTCGTCGACGGCGGCAAATCTCTCTGCCCGAAACGGGTCCGGCCCGCTCCCGCGAGAGATATCGGCCCCCCCGGGAGTTCCGACCCGAACGAACGAAGCCGGCGGGGATCTATCGACTGCTGGAGCTGTTCCGGGGAATCGAGCGAACTCCCCCGTTCCGAAAGTACCCTGGAGATGACCGCGAGACCCTCCGCATCGCGCGAGGGACGCGCGTGCACCTGAACGAGGGACCCGGGTGGATGTACGTCGCCCCACGTCGTACTCCGCCCGAGGTCCGGCGCGCCGGCTTCCGTATGGTCGAAACGGACAAGGACGCCATCGTGGTCTCCCGCAGCTATCTCGAGAACGGGCCGGCGTTGGACGTATATCTCGACCTGATCCACGAATTCCTCCACATCCTCCAACGGCACCAGGGCCGGGAGCTCTGGTCCTCTCGCATTCGGTCGTACGCGGACCGGCCGACCGAAGTCGAAGCCTACGCGTTCTCGGTCGCGGAAGCCCGTCGTCTCGGGGTGCCCGACGCGTACTTGCGCAAGTACCTGCGCGTCCCGTGGATCACCCGCCGACAGTTCCACGACCTGCTTCGCAACGTCGGGGTCAGCGTCCGCGGCCGGAAGTGAACGGCTGCTACGGGACGGGACGGAGCCGCTCTTCGACACGCGGACCCGGGCCGTCTCGTGCTGCGAACCCGTCTCGGGTACCCGCCACCGCCTCTCCGGCGCTTCGAACGGGGCGGTTCGCTACGGTGCAAGGAGTCGAGAGATCCGCGCGGCGAGCTGCCGAGCTCTCCAGCGTACCTCGGGGAAGGTCGCCGGCGGCCGATGGATCGGTCGGGCGCTCGCGAAGGCCCGGGCCACGGGCCAATCGGCCGGAATGTTCTTCCGAGGTTCAGCGCGCTTCTCGGCGTCCATGCTCCGGCCGGCCGCTCGGGGCTAGATATAGCCCGGTCCAAAGCGGGGACGCGCGCGCGGTATTCGATTCGACAATCGCGGAACTCCGGCCCGCGCCGGGCCGACAATCGCCGAGCGGGCGCGTCCCACGTCGCCCCGAACGTGACGTGGTCACTCCGCGTGCGCACGCCTTATGGACCGAGCGTCCGTCCGCGCCGACGTGACACTCGACTCGGCGAGCCCTGCGATCTCCGCGGAGAACCTCCGACACACGTACGACGGGCATCACTTCGCCCTCGACGGGGTCAGCTTCACCGTGCGCAAGGGCGAGGTGTTCGGACTGCTCGGCCGCAACGGCGCGGGCAAGTCGACGTTGATCAAGGCCATGACCACATTGATCCAACCGACGTCGGGAACGCTCCGCGTGCTCGGGATGGATCCGGCCCGGGACGGCCAGAAGATCCGGCAGAGGATCGGGGTCGTGCAACAAGGCGAGTCGTTCGACTTCACGACCGTGCAGGGGAATCTCGACGTCTACGGGGTGCTCTGGGGGATCCCGAAGGCCGACCGGGTTCGCCGGCGAGAGGCGCTCCTCGCTCGTTTCGAATTGACGGAGGTCCGGAAGCGGCGGGCGTTCGACCTCTCGGGAGGTCAGAAGCGGAGGGTGCAGGTCGCTCGCGAGTTCATGCACGACATGGAAATCCTGTTCCTGGACGAACCGACCGTCGGGCTCGACGTCATCATGCGCCGCACCCTGCTCGACTCGATCCGTGCCGAGGTCCAACGGGGGCTCACGGTGGTCTTCACGACGCACAACCTGGAGGAGGCCGACTATCTCTGCGACCGGGTCGCGGTGATCGACGAGGGTCGCATCCTCATGCTGGACGAGGTCGAGAACCTCAAGCGTCTCTACGGCGGAAAGAAGACGATCGACCTCACCGTGGCCGGAGGGGATCCAACCACCTACTTCGCCCGGTTGCGGGACGCGCTCGGAAGTGGGGCGACTCTCAAGACCAACGCCACGGCCGCCGTCATCCTCACGGACGACCCCAAGCAGACGCTCGCCGCGATCGTGGACCTGTCTCGAACCCTGGAGGTCCAGATCGTATGGTTGAACGTGCGGACGAACACCCTCGAGGACGTCTTCCTCCGGTCCGTCCAACACCGGGAGGCCGGCAGTGCCACTCCCTAACCTCGTCCGGCTGGTCTACCGGAACATCGCGGTCAATACCGACCCGGGCAGCCTGATCATCCTGATCGGGCTTCCGGGGATGTACTTGATCTTCTTCGGACTGGGATTTCAGTCCATCACCTCGGGCGACGCCTCGGGAACGAGCTATCTCGCCTTCCTGACGCCCGGGATTCTCGCCTTCCAGGTCGTGATGGCCGGGACGGTCGGGGGCAGCATGCTCTGGGCGGACCGCCGATGGGGGATGCTGGCCCAGCTTCTGTCCGGGCCCTTCACTCGGCTCGAGTACCTGCTCGGGATCATGTTCACGTCGATGCTCTGGGGGCTCGGCGGCACGGCGGTGATGCTGGGGGTCGCCTTCGCGATCCTCGGCACCGTCCCGACCGCGCCCGTCGCGCTCGCCGTGATCTTTGGCACGATCGTGCTCGGCTCGGTGTTCTTCGGCGCCCTCATGCTCTTCATCGCGGCGCTCGTAAAGTCCAACACCGCGTACAACAGCGTCCAGATCCTCCTGATCTTCGTCGTGAACTTCGCGAGCACCGTCTTTTATCCCCTCTCGAGCGGCCTCCCCATCGTCCTGCGCGCCCTCTTCCAGATCAACCCGCTCACGTACGTCGCGGACGCGGTTCGGGGCGGGTACTCGAGCACCTTCTCGGTCGGCGACGGGTACCAGGTCCTCGTCTTGGTCGCGGAGACGGTCGTCATCCTCGCGCTGGCAGTCCGCGCCTATCTGCGTTCGGACCTTTCGTACGAGTGAGGCGACCGCGCCCTTCGCGCCCCCCGCCCGTTATCTCTCGCCACCGCTGAGGTCGGGGTCGGCGGTGCCATGCTGGAACGGACCGGCAGCGTGCTCCATCAGCAGGCCCTGACCGTCATGGGGTTCTTCACGGGCCTCACGCTGACCGCGCTGGTCCTGATCCTGACCTCGCCCGCGGACTTCGACAAGCCGATCGGATTCCTATCGGGTCCGCAGTACTTCGAGACGATCAGTACCTACGTCGCGATCGTGGGCTCGGTGAGCTGCGTCTGCCTCATCGGATTCTTGGAGATGGCCGGCGGAATGGCTTCGCTCTACAGTTTCGTCGACAAGTTCGCGACGACCGCGTTCTTTGTCAGCGTCTTCGGATTCATGGGAATCCTTCCCCTACTTCTCGCGCCCTTCTCGACGTGGGGGGCGACCGTGGTGCTCGTCGCCGAGGTGGTCCTGCTCGTCACGTATTTCGTGGGACGAGTGATGTGGCCGCGAGGTCCCGAGCGACCCGCGGAGCCTTCGCACTGACCGACTTCCGGTTCGTGGTGCCGGTACTCGCTGCACTCGGAGATGCAAGCGGACCCGGACGCGGGGGCGGACGTGCGTTGACCACGAGGTGTAAATCCGTTCAGCGGCTCACCGGGTCGTGGGCGTGAGCACTCCGGTGCCACCGACCGACCTCGAGACCCCGGCTCGGCCTCGAGCAGAGAATCCGCCGGCCCCGCCCCTCGCGTGGTCCGACTATGAGCGCTTCGTTGCGGTCATCTTCGGAATGGTCGCCGGCGTGCTCGTCGTGATCGGTTTCGTCGTCGGCTTCTCCTGCGGATCGCTCATCCCCACCACGAGCCCGCCTCCCTCTCCGGCGTACACGTGCACGTACCCCTTCGTCCAACTCGGAACTATCCTGATTTACGTAGGGTTCTTGTTCGTCCTACTGGCCCTCGTACGTCCGAC
>JASHUL010000212.1 GCA_030039995.1 Thermoplasmata archaeon | reverse complement strand
AGCCGACCTTCCTGGGTCGGGACCCCGATCTCGATCTCCCGGTCGAACCGCCCCGGTCGGCGCAGCGCCGGGTCGATCGCCTCTTCGCGGTTCGTGGCGGCGATCACGATGACGTTCCCCCGACCCGAGAGCCCGTCCATCAGCGTCAGAAGCTGGGCGACGACCCGGCGCTCGACCTCGCCGACGACCTCGTCCCGGCGCGGAGCGATCGAGTCGAGCTCGTCGATGAAGATGACGCTCGGCGCGTTCTTCTCCGCCTCCTCGAACTTCTCGCGGAGCTCCTTCTCGCTCTCGCCGTAGTACTTCGAGATGATCTCGGGCCCCTGAATGCCGATGAAGTGGGCCCCGGCCTCGTTCGCGACCGCCTTCGCGATCAGCGTCTTGCCGGTCCCGGGCGGCCCGTAGAGGAGCACGCCCTTCGGCGGCGTGATCGCGAGCCGGTCGAACAGTTCGGGGTGTTTGAGCGGCAGCTCGATCATCTCCCGGACGCGTCCGAGTTTCTCCTTGAGCCCGCCGATGTCCTCGTAGGAGACCCGGGGCGCGGCGACCTCTGCCTCGCTGACCGTCTCCTCCTTGATCGTGATCAGCGTGGCCGGCGCGACCTGGACGATCCCTTTCGGTTGCGTCGCGACGACCATGAACGGCAACGAGCCGCCCATGAGGAAGACGCCCGGGATGACGAACACATCGCCGCGCACGAACGGGCGTCGCGCGAGCGCCTTCGCGACGAAGCTCTCGAGGCCCGGGCCGAGGTCCATCCGGGCGCTGCCGGCGTAGATCGGGGCGATCGTGACCGAATCGGCGTTCGGGCAGTCGACCCGCTGGACCTGGATCCGGTCGCCGATGCTCACGCCGGCGTTCCGTCGGACGACCGCCTCGATCCGGACGAGCCCCTTCCCCTCGTCGTCGGGCTGGGCCCGGCTCACGATGGCGGGGGTCGCCTTGCGGCCGCGGATCTCGACGACGTCGCCGAGACCGACCTTCAGCCGTTGCCGGGTCTGCACGTCGAGACGGGCCGTCCCGAGGCCGATATCCTGCTGGAACGCCTCGGCGACCCGGAGCGTGACCGCTTCGCCCATCGCCGAACGATATTGGACCCGGACGCGGACTAAAAGCGTTCCGTTCGTTGCGTCCCGTCGGGCGCGTCCGGCTCGCCGAGCGTCCGTTGCCCCGGCGCCCGGGACGCGAGGGATAGGTCCGGCACGGGGAGGCCCAGCGTTTCGGCCAGTACCCCGACGGTGGCCGGTCCGAATCCCATGAAGTGATTGTTGGAGTAGCCGTAGATCGAACCGACCGAGCGCGCCTCGTCGGCGAAACGCGCCTTCATGCGCTCGAGGTCGGCCCGCCGATCCCGCTGGAGCCGGTCGAACCGAGTCAACGCGCGGTCGCCCACGAGCCGACAGTAGACGAACTCGCCGGTCACCCAGGGCGGCGGCTCGGTACCCGGGACGACGGACCAGACCAGCGCGGCGCGGCGCTCCGCCAGCACCGCTTTGGTCCCGGGGGTCCACCACGAGCCGTGCCGGAGCTCGACGCCGAGGTCGTACTCCCGGGGGACCTCTTCGAGCAGCCGCTCGAGCTTCGCGACGCCGGCCGGGGCGCGGAACGAGGCGGGAAACTGGAGCACGATCGGTCCCAACTTCCCCCGCGAGCGGAGCGGCGCCAGGCTTGCGAGGAACGACGCCAGCACCGCCGACCCCTGGGCGTCGTCCGCCTCGTGCGTGACGTCCCGGGGCACTTTCAGTGCGAAGCGGAACCCGTCCGGGGTCCGCTCGGCCCACCGGCGCACGAGGAACGGGGTCGGTGAGCGGTAGAAACTCGAGTCGACCTCTACGGTCCGGAAGACCCGGGCGTACCGCTCGAGGAACTCCCCGGGGGGCGTACCGGGAGGATAGAACGGCCCGACCCAGTCGTCGTACGCCCATCCCGAGCAGCCGAGCCAGAACTCCGCCATCAGGAGGCTCCCGGAAGGGCCGACATCGGCCTCCGATATCAATCGGGCGGCCGGGGACTGCGCGAGGAACGGAACGAAGATATCCCCCGCCCTCGAGTTTCTCGCGATGGTCCGCGCCGCGCCCACGTCGTCGGTCCTCGGCCGCCTGCTCGAAGCCGCCGGCTATCGCATCGACCACCGGGCCGACGCGGTGGTCGGAGTCCGGGCGAAGGACCGTCGGGCGGTCGCGATCGCCTCCGCAACCCGAGCCCCGGCGGACCTCGACCGATGGTTCCCGACCGACTCCGTTCACCGGACGATCGTCTACGACGACGACCCGGGCGCATCGGCCCGCGAGCAGGCCGCGGACCGCGGGATCGAGGTGCTCGACCCGTCGACGCTGGGTGCCGCCCTCGCCGAGCTGCTGCTACCGTCCCCGACGGCCCCGGGCCCGGAACCGGCGTTGATGACGGACGACGCGGCCCTGTTCCCGCCCCTCGCCGTCCTTCCGGACGGGGCCCGCATCGTCCGGCCGCGCATCGGGCGGGCCGAAGCCGAGAGCCTCGCGGGCGTCGACGCGCCCCGGTACACCCTTCGACTCGTTCCGTTCTACGTCGCGCCGTACCGCGTGCGCCCGTCCGCGCCCCACGGCGCGCCCGGGGTCGTGCTCCATCGGCTGGTCGCGGTCAACGCCGTCAGCCGCCGGGCGGAGGTCTGGGACGAGGGCGACCGCGAGCTCGTCCACGACCTCGCCGAGCCGCACCAGCAGCTCACCCCCCAGGTCGGGGAGAGCCAGGCGGTCGCGATCGCGACCGACGCCGTCCGTCGCCATCATACGGTCGACGTGGAGCACACCGAACAGCACCAGGGAGCGCTGGTGATCGAGACCCGGCGCATCCTCCCGTCGGCCGACGACCTGCGGTTGGGGCCGATGTCGCTCCTCTACGTACCGTTCTGGTACGCGGAAGGGTCCGAGGGCCGGGTGGTCCTCGACGCGGTCACCGGACGTCGCGCGACCCCGGAAGCCCCGGCGGGCTGAGCCGGCCGCCTCCACCGTCAAATACAGAACGCCGCTCGGCGACGACGTGCTGCTCGACCAGTACCGCGTCGGCCCGTACCTGAACTTCACCTATCTCGTGGCGGACGAGGAGGGCGGCGATGGGGTGGTGATCGACCCGTCGTTCGGCATCGACCCGGTCCTCGAGGCGATCGACGCGAAGTCGGTGCGCGTTCGCTACATCCTCAACACCCACAGCCATCGCGACCACGTCGCCGGCAATCAGGACGTCCGGGACCGGACGGGAGCGAAGGTCGTCGCCCATAGGGTCGCGCCCCTCCACCAGGACGTCTCGGTCGACGACGGGGACGCGTTCGCCGCCGGGCGTCTGCACTTCGAAGTGGTCCATACGCCGGGCCACACGAAGGACAGCGTGCTCTACCTGTTCCACGGGAACGTCGCGACCGGCGACACGCTGTTCGTCGGGGAGTGCGGCCGGACCGACCTACCCGGCGGCGACCCGTCGGAGATGTACGACAGCCTCCACCGTCGGGTCCTCGCGCTGGACGACGCGCTCGTCGTGCTCCCCGGTCACGACTACGGGCCGACGCCGACCTCGACGATCGGGCGGGAGAAACGGGAGAACTACACCCTCGCGCCGCGCACGCGCGAGGAGTTCCTCGAGTTCTTGCGGGAGTAGCACTCCGCGATGCCGCCGCTGCCGCCGCCCGAGGACCGGACCCTCCGAGCGGTCGGAGCCCGCCGGAGCGCCCCGGGCGTCCCGAGCGTCGGGTCGATCGTGGCGACGCTGCGAGCGCTCGCGGCGGAGTCGGGTGGTCTCGTCGCCCTGTTCGACGCCGGCGCCATCGCGGGCGAGCGCCACCTGTTCTCGGCCTGGGCCCATCTCGGCCGGGCGCGCGGCCGGGGGGAGGCCCGGCTTCGGGACCGAGGCGCCGAGCTCGCCCTCTTCGTCGCCGGCGACGATCAGTTGCCGCGGGCCCTCGCCAAGGTCGGAGTGTCGGCCGGCACCGAGGAGTTCGTGCTCGTCGCCGAGAAGCCGCTCGATCCCGCGTCGCTGCTCGCCCGGTTCGACCTCGTCCCGGCCGACGACGTGTACCCGCGCCCTCCGACCGTCGGCACGCTCGAGCGCCTCGGGATCACGGCGGCGGAGCGCACGACCGTGCCGACCGGCGCGTGGGAGGGTCTCGTTCTCGAGCGCGTGGCGATGGTCGAGCTCAGCCCGCCGGCGGGTCGCGCTCCGACCAAAAAGGGTTAACCCGGGCGAACGGTCCTCCCGTCCGCCCGCGGACGGCCGTGCAGGTGTAATCTAGTGGTAGGATGTCAGCCCTCCAAGCTGACCACCCGGGTTCGAATCGACGGACCCCACCGGTCCGTCGCGGATCTCCCGGCACCTGCACCCCCCGCCGTCCCGGGCTCGGACGCGAGCGAGGATTTATTCGCGGAGCGACCGCTCGGGGCCGGTGCGCTGAGGTAGCCTAGCCCGGCAAGGCGCCAGCCTTGAAAGCTGGTGGCGGTTCCGCCACGGGAGTTCAAATCTCCCCCTCAGCGCTCGGGTCGAAGCCGGGATTATATCCCGACTCCGGCTCCGCGGGCCTCCGATGGCGGCCGCGGGCGGCTCGACGCCGTTGCTCGAGCAGTACGAGGGCGTCAAGGCCCGATTTCCGGGCCATCTCGTCCTCTTCCGGGTCGGCGATTTCTACGAGACGTTCGGCGACGACGCGCGACTGCTCTCCCGCGAGCTCGACATTGTGCTCACCGCGCGGGCGCCCGATGCCAGCGGAGAACGGACCCCGATGGCGGGGGTCCCGCACCACGCGGTCGAGACGTACCTCGGTCGGTTGGTGCGGAAGGGGTACAAGGTCGCGGTCTGTGACCAGGTCGAAGATCCCCGCGTAGCGAAAGGCCTCGTGCGCCGGGAGGTCACCCGGGTCCTGAGTCCCGGGACCGTGGTCGAGGAGCGGATCCTCGGCGGCCCCGACCACAGCTTTCTCGCCTGTGTCGTCCTGGGGACGCGGGGGCCGGGCGCCTACTCGGTCGTTGACATCACGACCGGCGAGTGGTTCCACGGCCTCGGCGACGGTCCGGGCGTCGAGGGGCTGCTCTCGGCCGTCGCGCCGTTCCAGCCGCGGGAGTTGCTCACGGCCGAGGGAGCGCCCGGCGCCGGTGCCGGTTTGCTCGCCGCGGTCCGTCGCGAATTCCCCGCCGCACGCGTCGAACCCGCGCCGTCGCCGGTCGCCGTCGGCGAGGTCCCGGAGTCGGGCCGGTCGGGCGCCGCGCCCGAGGCGCTGGTCGACGATGCCGACCGGCGGCTCGTCGCGTATCTCAAGGTCGCGCAACCGAAGCTCTTGCCCCATTTGCTCCGCGCGGAGCGCGGGGCGGCGGGTCGGCGGCTCGTCCTCGACGCGAAGACGCTACGGCAT
>JASHUL010000211.1 GCA_030039995.1 Thermoplasmata archaeon | reverse complement strand
GGCGGTCGGGGACCGCGATCGACCTTCGCCCCGAGAGGAACTGGGCGGTCAAGGAGCGCGGGGTACCGGCGACCCGACCGGGCGGTCCGGAGTAGAGGATCTCTCCGCCGTGCACCCCGGCTCCCGGCCCGAGGTCGACGAGCCAGTCGGACTCGCGCATCGTCATCTCGTCGTGCTCGACGACCAGGAGCGTGTTGCCGAGGTCCCGGAGCGTCTTCAGCGTCGCGAGCAGGCGGGCATGGTCGCGCGGGTGAAGTCCGATCGACGGTTCGTCGAGGATGTAGAGCACCCCGACGAGACCCGAGCCGATCTGCGTCGCGAGGGCGATGCGCTCGGCTTCCCCGCCAGAGAGCGTGCCGGACGCCCGGTCGAGCGTGAGGTACGTCAGCCCGACGTTCTCGAGGAAGCCGAGCCGCGCCCGGATCTCCTTCACGACCTGGCCGACGATCTGGGCGTCCCGCTCGGACAGCGTCAGCCGCCGGAACATGGCGACGGCGTCCAGGACGGTCATCGCTGCGACCTCGGCGATCGACCGCCCTTCGACCGTGACGGCGAGGCTCGCGGGCTTCAAGCGCCGCCCGCCGCACGCGCGGCACGGGACGAACGACATGAACCCCATGTAGTACTCCTTCGCCCCCTCGCTCTTCGTCGACTTCCAGCGGCGCTCCACCGCCGCGACGAGACCTTCGCGGAGCCATCCGGAGCCCCACCAGTGGCCGGGACCGCGGAGGGTCCAGCCGAGGCTCTTGTCGGAACCGTACATCAACGCCTTCCAGCCCTTCTCCGACAGCTCGCGGATCGGCCGGTTCGCCCGGTAGCCGAACAGCTCCCCGAACAGCGCCAGCCCGCGCGCGTCCGGCGTCAGTCCCCAGACGGCGATCGCCTTCGCGAGCGGCTTGTCCTTGTCCGGGACGATCCGCTCGGGGTCGGCGTGCAGGGTCGCACCGATCCCGAGGCACTCGGGACAGGCGCCGAACGGGTTGTTGAACGAGAACATCCGGGGCGTCAACTCCTCGATCGAGAAGCCGCACTCCGGGCACGCCCGCCGACTCGAGAACGTCTCTCGCGCGCCCCCGGGTCGCCGGAGGATCACGAGCCCGTCGGCGAGGTCCCGCGCGAGCGCGATCGCCTCCGCGAGCCGCGTCGCCTCGCTCGGGTCGACCTCGAAGCTGTCGACCACGACCTCGATCGTGTGCTTCTTGTTCTTCTCGAGCCGGATCTCCGGCCCGGGAAGGCGGACCTCCACGCCGTCGAGGACGAAGCGACGGTATCCTGCCTTGCGCAGCCGGTCCACGACGTCGCGGTGCTCGCCCTTCATCGAGCGGACGACCGGAGCGAGGATGTCCACCTTCTCGCCCCGCGCGCGGGTGGTGACCGCGTCGGAGATGCGGTCGACCGATTGGGGCGAGATCTCCTGCCCGTCGTTCGGGCAGTGGGGAACGCCGACCCGTGCGTAGAGGAGCCGCAGGTAGTCGTAGATCTCGGTGACCGTGCCGACCGTCGAGCGCGGGTTCCGGCTGCCCGCGCGCTGTTCGATGGCGATCGCGGGCGAGAGCCCGTCGATCGTATCGACGTCCGGCTTGTCCATCTGGCCGAGGAACTGGCGCGCGTACGACGAGAGGCTCTCGATGTAGCGCCGCTGGCCCTCGGCGTAGAGCGTGTCGAACGCGAGGGACGACTTCCCCGAGCCGCTGACCCCGGTGATGACGATGAACTTCCCCCGGGGGAGGTCGAGGTCGACGTTCTTCAGGTTGTGCTGACGGGCGCCGCGGATGCGGATCGCGTCGGACGGTTCGGGCATCGCTCGGGACCTGCCTAGGCGGGCAGTAGGGCCGCGACCGTCTCCGTGAGGCGGTCGAGGACGTGCGCTTGGACACGTCGCCCGAGCTCGGGGGTCGCCGGTCGGGTGGCGCCCATCACGCTCTCGGGCCACTCCGCCTCCGAACCAGGACCGGGAAGGAACGGACTGCGCCGGTTCTCGATCGACGGGCGAGCCGAACCCACCGTCTCGGGGGCCAGCGCCATCACGCGCGAGGTTTCGAGCAGCCCGGCGTGGCCGTCCGAGGCGGGCGACTCGCGCCCGCGGAGCTCGTAGACGAAGTCGTAGTCGGAGAGCACGAGGATCCGGGTCGAGGGATGGGCCCGCATCGCGTCGTCCGCGGCCTCCCGGAGCGCCGCCATGTGGCCGCGCTCGGCGTGGCCCGAGAGCACGAGGATACGACGCACCCCGGTGCGGGCGAGCTCGCTCAGCACCCCGGCGGCGTGCGTGCCCAACTGGGCCATCGACAGGGAAACCGTTCCCGGAAACCGGCGGGCTCCCGGCGCGGAGCCGTACGCGATCGTGGGCGCCACCAGGGCGTCGACCCGTTCCGCGAGCGACGCGGCGGTCGCCTCCGCCTGGAGCTGGTCGGCGCCCAGCGGTAGATGGGGACCGTGCGCCTCGAGCGCCCCGACGGGCACGATCACGAGCGGATTCGAGGCGAGCCGGCGTTCGAACGTGCGAGAATCGAGCTCCCAGAGACGACGCGAGCCGCTCATGGGACGAACGACGAGCGGTTCCTATTTAACTCGAGACGAGGGGTCGAGGAACAGCCCACCGCGTCGGCCCCCGGCGTCGCGCTCTTAGACCTGCGGAGCGTACGGTCCGGCTTTTTGCGCTACGGAGCGCTCGGCGCGGTACCGGTCGAACCGGGTTCGCTCGTGGGTTCGTCCCCTTTCGGGGCAGGACGCCGGCGACTCGAGGCTCTTGGGGCGGTCGACGCCTTCCGCCGCGCGGGAGCCTTCTTCGCGCCCGCGCGAGACCCCCCCGACTTCGAAGCCGCCCGGGCCGACGCCGCCTTGACCCGGGTCGGACACGCGGGATTGATGCACAGTGTCCAGGGAGGTCGTCCGGCCTCGATCGCTGTCACCACGGGGGCACCGCACTCCGGACACGGCGGATGGTCCTTCTCGAGTTTGCCTCGCTGCGGGAGGGGATAGGTGGTCCGGCAGTTCGGGTAGTCGGTGCACCCGACGAAGCGCTTGCCCGCGAACGAGTACCGGATCTCGAGCGGGTGGTGGCAGGTGGGGCAGGTGCCGATGCGGAACGCCTTGTGGTGCTCGGGGCACTCCGGGTTCACGCAGTAGAGGTCCGGGCGCTGACCTCGGAACGTGATCTTGAGCCGCGGCCCCTTGCAGGTGCCGCAGAGGAACTCCGGCGCGGGCTCGATGAACCCGGCGGCCGGGAGCGCGTAGGTCGTCGTGCACGACGCCGGATTGTTCGCGCACTGGAC
>JASHUL010000210.1 GCA_030039995.1 Thermoplasmata archaeon | reverse complement strand
CTTGGCACCGGCGATTCGCTGGGCCCGCCGCGGATTCCCGGCGAGCGCGAGCCTTGCGCGCGCGATCGCGCGCACCGCTCCTCGCGCGGACGATGACTGGCGCGCCACGTACTCGGGGACGCGGACGGGAACCCTGCTAGTTCAGCCGGCCCTCGGGCGAGCCCTCGAAGCGGTCGGACACGAGGGGCCGGACGTGTTCTACCACGGCGGGCTCGCGCGCCGTGTCGCGCGGGACCTGCGGGCGAAGGGCACCTTGCTGACGCTCGACGACCTCGAAGGATTCCGCGCGGAGTGGACGACCCCGATGCGGACGCGATACCGAGGCTACGAGGTGCACACCACCGCTCCGAACAGTCAGGGGGTGACCGCGCTGCTCTGGCTCAACCTGCTCGCGCGGGAGGACCTCGCGTCCGCGAGCGAGGCGAGCTATTATTCCGCGCTCCTGCGGACGATGCGGGTGGCCTACCGCTACCGAGCCCGCTACATCGGTGACCCGAGGTACGTTCGATTCCCTCCCGAGCTCCTCGACCCGTCGTTCCCGCTGGAGCGAACGGCCGAGCTTTCGGGGCCGACGACGTTCGGGGCCGGCGACACGACCGCCTACTCAGTCTGGGACGGGGAGGTCGGGGTGAGCGCGATCCAGAGCAACTACATGGGATTCGGATCCGGCGTCACGTTGCCGTCGACCGGGATCAATCTCAACAACCGCGGTACCTACTTCTCGCTCGACCCGGAGCATCCGAACTGTCTCGCGCCCCGGAAACGGACCTTCCACACGCTCATGTCCGTGATCGCGTCCGCCCCGGACCGGGACCTCCTGCTCGGGTCGATGGGGGGCGACATCCAGCCGCAGGTCAACGTGCAGGTGCTCACCCGGGTGCTCGACCGGGGTCAGTCGCTGGGGGCCGCGATCCGGGCCCCCCGGTTCGCGTACCCGGCCTCGATCTACGGGACGGCCGACCTCTTCGCGGAACCGGGTCTCTCGCTTCCCCGCGCGCGTACGGTGCGCGGCGACCGATCGATGTTCGGCCACGCCCACGGGATCGATTGCGGTGTCTCGCCGGAGGTCGGGGTCGACCCGCGCGGCGACGGCGGGGTCTCGGTACCGGGCGTACCGTCCCGGCCCCGGCGGCGTTCCGGCCAACGCTAAGACCCGGGCGCCGCTGCCCGGTGCGCCCCCGGACCCCCGGGCGACCCGGCTTCGAGGACGACCGAGCGATGAACGAGCGTCGGACCCCGGCCCCCGGCGAAACGTTTGAGACCGAGGAGTGATACCGACGCGATGGCCCGGCTGCGACGCGTTCACGTTTCGCGCGGACGCTACTTCGAGTACGTCTCCCAAGGGAAGGGCCCCGCGACACTGCTCGTGCACCCCGGCGGCCCCGGGTTGACGTACCACTATCTGCGGGGGCTCCTGAAGCTCGCGAACGCCCACCTTCGCGTCGTGCTGTTCAATCCGCGCGGCGTCGGGCACAGCTGGGCGCCCGAGTCCCCCCGGGAGTACACGCTCTCGGCGATGGCCGAGGATGTCGAAGCGATCCGGCGGGCGCTGCACATCTCCGAGCTCCATCTCCTCGGCTACTCGGCGGGCGGCTTCGTCGCGCTCGAGTACGCGCACCGATACCAGTCGCACCTCACGTCGCTTCTGCTCTGCGCGACCGCCGGCAGCGCGGAAGAGATCCGACAGTCGAACCGGAACGCGCTCGCGGTCGCCCCCCCGAGCCGGCGCCAGCGGGTGCGCGAATTGACCAAAGCGAAGGCGTTCGACTCCCCGGAGTACGCGCGGCTGGTCGAGGAGATCTTCGGCCCGTTCCAGACCCGGTTCTTCAAGGGGACGTCGCGCGACTGGAAGGCGACGAAGCTGAGCGCACCGGTCTACCGGGCGATGATGACGCGCTCGGGCGACGAGTTCGCGGTGGACGGCACGCTCGCCCGGTGGGACGGGCGGCGGTACTACTCCAAGATCGAGGTGCCGACGCTCGTGGTCGTCGGTCGCTACGATTTCTTCCTCACCCCGTCGGTCGAGATGTCGGACCGGATCGAACCGGCGCATCTGAGGGTCCTCCAGCGCAGCAGTCACCGCGCGATCCTGGAGCAGCCGAAGGAATTCCTCGGAACGGTGCGCGAGTTCCTCGAAGACGTCACGGGTGGGTAGGTCCGCCCGTTCGACGCACCCGCTATAACCGACGGTCGTTCGTCCGCCGGGGACCGATGTCGACGGAAGTGGTCGTGGCCGGCGCGGACGTCTGGAAGGTCTACGGCTCGGGCGACACCGAAGTCCGGGCGCTCGCGGGGCTGAACCTCACGATCCATCGCGGCGAGATGGTCGCGGTGATGGGGCCTTCCGGGTGCGGCAAGACGACGTTCCTGAACTGCTTCTCCGGGCTCGACGACATCACGCGAGGGACGGTGACGCTCGAGGGCGTCAACATCCACGCGCTCCCCGACCGCGCGAAGAGCGAATTCCGCGCCCGCCGCATGGGGTTCGTCTTTCAGTCGTACAACCTCCTCCCCGTCCTCTCCGCCGCCGAGAACGTCGAGCTACCGCTCCTGATCTCGGGGACCGCCCCCGCCGAGGCGCGCGAACGTTCCGTCACGATCCTCCGCGAGCTCGGCCTCGGCGACCGCGCGACGTTCCGCCCGGCGGAACTCTCGGGCGGTCAGCAGCAGCGCGTCTCGCTCGCGCGCGCCCTGGTCGCCAACCCCGCGATCGTCTGGGCCGACGAGCCGACCGGCAACCTCGATGAGGAAGGCTCGGTCCAGGTGACGACCCTGCTGCGCGAGCTGAACCTGCGGCACCACCAGACGATGGTCGTCGTCACGCACGACCCGGACGTGGCCGCGAAGTGCGACCGGACGTACGCGATGCGCGACGGCCGGTTCGCCCCGTAGCGGAGTCGCGCGATGGCGTCGGTCGTCGGCGGGCTGCTCCTCCTGCTCCTCGTCGTCGCCGTCGTGGTCGGGGTCCTCGCGCTCCGTCAGCGGGTGTCGTTCCGCATCGCGATGCGCAACGTCCGCCGGGGGCGGTGGCGGACGGTGCTGATCGTCCTCGGGCTGCTCGTCGGCACGGCGATCATCTCGGGGAGCCTCGTGATCAACGATACCGCGGGAACGGTCAACACGCACTTCACCTACCTCGCCTACGGGTTCACGGACGAAGCGGTCTACAATTCGTCGGTGGCCCAGGGGAGCGCGCCGTACGTCTTCTTCCCGTACAGCACCTACCTCACCGTCGCCGGCCGGACCGCAGCCGAGCCCCTCATCGCCGGGACGACGCCCGAGATCGTGGATACGGGCAGTGCCTACGACCGGACGAGCGGCGTGCCCGAGACCGGCGTCCAGGTGATCGGCGTCGACCCGAACGCGAGCGCGTTGCTCGGCGCGTTCACGTACGACAACGGCTCCTCGACCGCGGGGCCGTTGCCCGGGGAGGTGCTCCTCGACGACCAGCTCGCGGGGAACCTCGGGGCCAGCGTCGGCGACCACGTCGTGCTCTACGGCGCGACCGCGGTCCCGCTGGTCGTCCAGGGGATCGTCCAGGACGACACGCGCGGCGGCTTTTTCGGCGGGAACAACGCGTTCGTCACCCTCGCGACCGCGCAGGCGTTCGCGAACGAATCCGGCGCGCTGAACTTCCTCGCGGTGACGAACGTCGGCTCGCTCACCGACGGGGTCGGTCACACCGGGCCGGTGATGACGTTCCTCAACACGACCCTCGACAGCCTCGGGCGGCCGTCCGGCCTCGTCGCTGTGCCGCTCCTTCAGGAGAACCTGAACGCCGCGATCGCCTCGGGCCAGTCGATCGCCACCCTGTTCCTGGTCCTGGGGCTCTTCTCGATCCTCGCCGGAGCGCTCCTGATCGTCGGGATCTTCCTCACCCTCGCCGAGGAGCGGAAGGGCGAGATGGGCATGCTGCGCGCGGTCGGGTTGAGTCGCGGGGGGCTCGTCTACATCTACCTCTTCGAAGGAACGGTGTACGCGGCGCTCAGCGCGCTGGCCGGCACCGCGGTCGGCGTCCTCGTCGGCTACGTGCTCATCCGGATCTACGCCCAGACGCTCGCCGTGACCGCTTCCGCCGCGGTCGTGACGGCGTTCGTCCAGTCGTTCACGGTGACCGCCCAGAGCCTGCTCATCGCGTACGTCGCCGGTTTCCTGCTCACGATCGTCACGATCGCCGCGACCAGCGGGCGGGTCAGTCGCCTGAACATCGTCCGCGCGATCCGGTCGATCCCGGAGCCGCCGCCCCAGCGGCGCGTCTACACGTACCTCGCCTACGTCGGGGGGACGCTCGCGGTCCTCGGAGGGCTGCTCTTCGCGGCGACCCGCGTCGGGACGGGGGACGTCTCGTATCCCCTCCTCGGCCTGTCGCTGGTCATCCTCGGCGGCGGGCTGATCGCCGCCCGGTTCGTCCGGAACCGATACGCGTTCTCCGCGGTCGGGGCCCTCCTGATCGCGTGGGCGGGCACGGTGGAGCTGCACCGGCTCGTGCTCGGGTCGAGCCACACGGATTCGATCTTCGCCATCTTCGTCGAAGGGATCGTGCTCGTCCTCGGCGCGGTCCTGCTCTTCGTGTTCAACTCCGACCTCATCGTCGGGGGCATCGCGCGCCTCGCCGGCCGCCGACCGAAGTCCGTCGCCGTCGTGCGCGTCGGGCTCGCCTACCCCCGCCGCCGACCGATGGGAGCGGCCGTGAACTTCACGATCTTCGCCATGGTGCTGTTCACGGTCATCCTGATCGCCGCCTACGGCGCCGGAGAGACGGCGGCGGTGAACAACTCCATCGCGGCCGAGTCCGGCGGGTACACGTTCTTCGGCTACAGCACGAGCTCGATCGCGAACCTCTCCAGCCTGGTCGCGGCGAACGCGACCCTCGCTTCCGTGATCTCGCTCGCGTTACCCGTGACGTACGGGACGATCGCCGACTATCCCGCCGGCTGGACCGGCGCGTGGTACGACCAGATCTACGCCCCGCCGACGACCGGCGCGAACGGCCAGACGTTCTACAGCACGAACACCTACAACTTCACGGCGACGTGGCACGGGCTCTCTACCGCCGAGGTCTGGCAGCAGCTCGCGACGAACGCCTCCGTGGCGGTCGTCGACCAGTCGTACCAGCCGGTGGCGGCGTCGTTCGGGGCGACCCCGCACCCGACGGTCGCCCTCGGGGCGGAGCTCCCTATCCAGAACATCGGCACCCGCGCCGAGACGAACGTGACCGTCATCGGCTACATGGACCAGGAGTTCCTGGCGGGGGTCTGGGTCAATCCGGCGGCGGCCGCGGCGATCGGGTACACGAACTTCCAGGGGTCGATCTTTCGCGTCGCCCCCGGCGTCTCGGCCGCGACCGCGGGCCAGGACCTGAAGCGCGCGTTCTTCCCGTACGGGCTCCAGCTGTTCAACGTCGCCGAGATCCTCCAGAAAGCGGTGCAGACGCTGCAGGGGGTCATCGGCCTCCTCGAGATCTTCGTGGCGCTCGGCCTCGCCGTCGGCATCGCGGGGATGGGGATCGTCGCCCTTCGGGCGGTGTCGGAACGGCGGGTGCAGATCGGCATGCTCCGGGCCGAGGGCTTCACGCGCGGCATGATCCTCACGTCGTTCCTCCTCGAGTACTCGTACGTCACGCTGGTCGGGATCGGCGTCGGCACCGGCCTCGCGCTCTGGCTGTACTACAATGCGACCGCGCTGAACCCGTCGAGCCCGGTGGGCACGTTCGCGGTCCCGACCGCGGCCGTGGTATCGATCGTCGTCGTCGCGTACGTGCTGACCCTCGCGGCGATCGCGGGCCCGTCGTGGAAGGCGGCCACGCTCCCGCCGGCCGAGGCGGTCCGCTACACCGAATGAACGGGGCACCAAGGTAGAAATCCCAGTTCCCCCTCCTTGACCGGGTCCCGGGGGGAGGAAGGTCCGATGAAGTGCGAAGGGTGCGGCAAGGAGCTCCCGAACGACGCGACGGTGTGCGACGCGTGCGGCCGCAAGGTCGGCACCATGCAGCACACGGTCGGGGAGACGAAGGAGGTCACCGGGAAGATCGGCCACGGGATCATGAGCGGCGTCAAGAAGCTCGAGGCCGACGTGAAGAAGGTCGGCAAGAAGAAGGACGGGAGCTCGGCGGACCCGCCGCCGCCTCCGCCACCCCCTCCGCCCCCGCCGCCCTGACGGGACGGAGGGCGGGCGCCGCAGCCCGCACGCATACGCATAAACAGGAGCGGCGACGTGGTACGTCCATGGCCGCGGCCGACCGCCCGCACGACGCGGGCGACCCGAAGCGAATCGTGCGGGACGGGTGGAACCACGTCTCCACGATCTACCGCCCTCCCGGCTCGACGGCGGACGCGTTCCACCACACGAACGCCGACTACCGGGACTGGCTCGCTCCGTTCTTCCGGATGCTCGCGCCGGGCACCGAGGTCCTCGACCTGGGATGCGGATGCGGGGTCCCCGAGGCCGAACTGCTCAGCGGCCGGTTCCGTCTCACCGGCGTCGACATCTCGGACGTCCAGATCGAGCGCGCCCGTCGGCTGCTGCCGAAGGTCCGGTTCGTTCGGGCGGACATGACCCAGCTCGCCTTCCCCGACCGCGCCTTCGGGGGCGTCGTCTGCCTCTACTCGCTCATCCACGTGCCGCTCGCGGAACAGCCCGGTCTGCTCTCCGAGGTCCGCCGATGGCTGCGCCCCGGGGGGCTCTTCCTCGTGACGACCGGCGCGTCCGCGTGGACGGGCGTCGAGGAAGGGTGGCTCGGCTCGAACGCGAAGATGTACTGGAGCCACGCGGACACGGGGACCTACGAGGGATGGTTCCGGGAGCGGGGCTTCCGGATCCTCCGCCGGACGATCGTGCCGGAAGGGGCCGCGCGCCACGCGCTCTTCCTCGTGCAGAAGGGAACGGGCTCGGCGACCGCGCCGGACGCGGCCTCGGCGGTCCGGGGGCCTCTCCCGGAAAGTAGAATCTAGTCGAACGCGATGCCGCCGGGGTCACGACGGCCCCGTCCGGGACCGCCGCCGGGAGTCGGGATGCCGGAGTCCGACATCGCGCGCACCGCCTTGAAGTTCGTCAACGAGATCAATCGGCACGACCTCGAGAGCGTCGTCGCGATGCTGTCCGACGACCACCTGTTCGTCGACGGGCTCGGCCAAGAGGTCCGCGGCCGCGACCGGCTCCGCGAGAGCTGGCGGGCGTACTTCGCGGCGTTCCCCGACTACCACCTCGCGGTCAAGGAGTGGTTCCAGAACGGACGGGTCGTGGCGCTGTTCGGCACCGCGAGCGGGACGGTCGCGGTCGGGGAGAGCCTGCCGGCCGAGAACCGGTGGACCGTCCCGGCGGCGTGGCGCGCGGTCGTGCGCGACCACACGATCGTCCATTGGCAGGTCTACGCCGACAACGAACCGGTCTGGAAGCGGATGGGGGTCAAGCGCTACTGAGCACCGACCCCGCAAGGGGAAGGGGTTCGCCCGGACGACGGAGGTGGCTCAGTGCATCCCCATCTGGCGGTGGCGGCTCATCTGGTGGAACAGCCATCCGAGGAACGCGAGGAAGATCCCGATGCCCACGAGCGCATCGCCGATCGCCATCGTGTTGTAGAAGTTCTGGGCGGCGGACGTCGTATCGATCCCCGACGCGGCCGAGGAGTTGGCGACCGCGTCCAGCAGAAACCCGACCAGGACGAGGATCCCGCCGACGATCACGAGGATCCCGCCGAAGCTCAACCACGCCGGCAGCATCGGCCGGTACTGGGGTGGCGGGGCGCCCTGCCAACCGGCGTACGCCGGGGGTGGGTACCCTCCGGGAGCGTTGGGGGGCGCGGGCGGTGCGTTCGGATTGGTCATCGAGGCGGCGGGGGGTGGGTCCGGCATGGTGCAGTACTTGCCGGGACCTAGTATCTGAATCTACCCTTGCGTCCGAGGGGGGGTGCGGCGCCTCGCCCCGCTCGGACGTCAGCGGCCTTGGGGGACGCCGATCCACTTCTGCATCCGATGCAGGTTGGCGAGGGACCCCACGACGATGAGGGCATCCCGGGGCTGGAACTGGAACGTCGCGGGGGGGTTCAAGACCGTGACGTACTCGCCGTCGGCGCCCGGCCGCGCGTACCCGATGACGATGCAGTCCGACGCGGCGCGGACGAGCGCCTCGGCCTCGCGCAGCGGTTGGCGCGCAATCGGCGTGCGCTCGGTCAGGACGAACTCCTCCATGTCGGCGCCGAACGCGGTGGTCGTGAGGTCCTCGACCATGTTCGCGACTTCCGGCCGGAACGCGGCGTCCGCGCAGAGCCGACCGCCCATCTCGGCCGGGGAGGCGATGTACGTGACCCCGGCCGCCTTCAGCGTCTGCTTGAGCTCGGGTCGCGAGACCGACACGACGATCCGGATCGTCGGGTGCAGGGCGCGGACGTTCAACGCGGCGACCAGCGTCGTGGTGTCGTCCCCGGTCGCGACGATCACGGAGTGGGCCGCGGGCACGTTGACCCGACGCAGGATCTCGGTCTCGCCCGGCGCCCCGTACGTGGCGAACAGCTGTTTCTCGTCCGCGAGACGACGGAGCGTCGCGACCTCGGCCGAGTCCTCGGTCACGACCGCGACCTTCTCGTCCTGGGCGAGCAGTTCTCGCACCGCGGACCGGCCGACCGGGCTGTAGCCGAGCACGACGATGTGGTCCCGGAAGTCCGTGCCGAACGTGCCCAGCAGCCGGTGCTGGGACTCCTCCGCGACCACCGCGATGACGACCGTGACGAGGTACGCGCCGAGGAACACCTCGGTCGCGGCGACCCCGATGGTGAACACGCGCGCCGCGGTCGTGGTCGGCACGAGGTCCCCGTAGCCGATCGTCGAGAGGGTGACCATCGCCCAGTAGAACGAGTCGATCAGCTGGGTGACGCCGTGGTACGATTCGAGGAGATAGAACCCGACGGCCGCGGCGACGAGCACGACGACGTACGCGACGAGGAACTTCCAGAGGCGGGCCAGGAGGATCGTCGTGTAGCTTCGGCGCATCCGAGGTCCCCGGGTCGCACGCACGAGGCCGTTTTCATGGTTTCCGTACGGAGTGTCCCCGACCCCCCGACGACGCGGCGCCGAGCGGGGCCGGGGCGGCACGGCGGGGTGTTCGCTCCGCTGCTGGCGGGCGTGGCCCTCACGTTCTCGTCGCACCCGATCGTGACCTGGGCGATCCTGGCCGCGCCGGCGGTACCGGCGATGGTGATCCTCGGACGCCTCGG
>JASHUL010000209.1 GCA_030039995.1 Thermoplasmata archaeon | reverse complement strand
TGGAAGCGGCGGTTCGCCTCCCGGACCTCCTCGAGCGCGAGGTCGAGCCCTTCCTTCAAGCGCACGTTCTCGTACTCGTTCGTGATCCGCTCGTGGGCGTTCCGAAGGCGCGCGCCGATCCCGTCCGCCGCCTCGGCGCTCCACCCCGGCGGCGGCCCGGGGAGACGGCCCCCGTACCGGTCCCGCGTGAGGACGAGGGTCCGCTGGACGAGATTGCCGTACTGGTTCGCGAGGACCTCCTCGTGCAGCTGGCGGAACTCCGCCCACTCGAACTCGGTGTCGTGATTCTGGGGCGCCTTCAGGGCCGCGTAGAATCGGATGACGTCCGGGGGGTAGCGCGCGAGGAGCGAGGGAGCGAAGACGTCGTCCCCTCCCTCGCGCGACTTCGAGATCTTGCCGCCCTCCACGCGCAGCCACTCGTTCGCCGGCACGTCGTAGGCGAGGTGGAGCCCGCCGACGCCGAGCAAGATCCCCGGCCAGACGATCGTGTGGTGGAACTTGTTGTCCTTGCCGACGAAGTAGTACGGGCGGACCGGCTCTCCTTCGTCCCAGTACCGGTGCCACGCCTCGGGTCGACCGGCCCGGATCGCCCACTCCTTCGACGCGGACAGGTAGCCGATGAGCGCGTCAAACCAGACGTAGAACCGCTTGGTGCCGTACCCCTCGAGCGGAATCGGGACCCCCCAGTCGAGGTCCCGGGTGATCGGCGTCGGGTGAAGGCCCTCGGTCAGGAAGTTCTCCGCGACCCGGAGCGAGCCGGTACGCCAATGGCCCTGCCGGTCGAGGTACTCCCGGAGCTTTGGCTGGAGTCGGTCGAGCTCGAGGTAGAAGTGTTCCGTCGGGCGGAACTCGGCGGGGGTGCCGCACAGCGCACACCGCGGGTGGCCGAGCTGCCGCGCTTCCAGCGGGCGGCCGCAGTTGTCGCATTCATCGCCGCGCGCCTTCTCGAAACCGCAGTGCGGGCAGGTCCCCTCGAGGTACCGGTCGGGCAGGAAGCGCGCATGCTTCGGACAGTAGGGGTTCTCCTCGGTTCGGCGCGCGACGTAGCCGTGCTCGAGCAAGGCGAGAAAGATCTCCTGGACCGTTCGTTCGTGGACCAGCGTCCGGGTCGTCGTGAAGAGGTCGAACGACACGCCGAGCCGCTCGAACGCCGCCCGGTTGACCTCGTGGTACCGCTCCGAGATGACCGCGGGCGTGGTCCCTTCCTTCTCGGCGCGGACGAGGGTCGGGGTGCCGTGCATGTCGGAGCCCGACACCATCAGGACCTCGTCGCCGCGGAGCCGGTGAAAGCGCGCGAAGATGTCCCCCGGGAGGTAGGCGCCCGCGAGATGACCGATGTGGAACGGTCCGTTCGCGTACGGCCACGCCACCGCGACGAGAATGCGTGCCATCGGCCGTCCTCCGACCGAGCGAGCGGCCGCCGAACGTAAACTCTTCGCCGGCGTTCCGACCTCTCATCGGCGAGTTTAAGGGACCCGAAGATTCCCCACGGTCGTGAGCGACGAGGCGCCGATGTCCCGCGTCTCCGTCCCCGAGGCGGACCGGCTGGTGGGGGTCCGTCGTCCGGTGCTGTCGCACGGTTTCGTCGCCTTGGTCGACTACATGGGGGACGACTCCGCGATCGTCCAGGCCGCCCGCGTGTCCTACGGTAAGGGGACGAAATCGGTCCGCGACGATCGCGGGCTGATCCGGTATCTGATGCGCCATCGCCACACGACGCCGTTCGAGATGGTCGAGTACAAGTTCCTCGTGCGGCTGCCGATCTACGTCGCGCGCCAATGGATCCGACATCGAGCGAGCTCAACGAATGAGCACTCGGGTCGGTACAGCATCATGCCGGAAGAATTCGAGGTGCCCGAGCCCGAGGAGGTGCGGCACCAGTCAGGTCGAAACCGGCAGGGTCGTGGCGATCCGCTTCCGGCGGAAGTCGTAGAACGGTTCCGGAGCGACCTCGCGTCGGTCGCGACGCAAGCGTACGCGGCCTACGCCCGCGCGCTGGACGCCGGCGTCGCTCGCGAAACGGCCCGGTTGCTCCTCCCCGTCGCGTACTACACACAATGGTACTGGAAGGTCAACCTCCACAACCTCTTTCATTTCCTCTCCCTGCGCCTCGACGCGCACGCCCAAGAGGAGATCCGCCTCTATGCGGCCGAGGTCGCGAAACTGGCGCGCGTGGTCTGTCCCGTGGCGTTCGAGGCGTTCGAGGAGTTCCAAGTGGAAGGGGTCGCCCTCGGTCGACGCGAGCGGAAGGCCGTGCGGTTGTTGCTCGAG
Organism: Thermoplasmata archaeon; assembly: GCA_030039995.1. Taxonomy (GTDB): domain Archaea; phylum Thermoplasmatota; class Thermoplasmata; order Lutacidiplasmatales; family UBA184; genus Lutacidiplasma. The sequence goes on along the minus strand of JASHUL010000209.1, from coordinate 3,295 downwards.
GGCAAGTCCCCCCAGGAAGCGTGTGCCGGGGCGGAGCTTCCGCTGACGCGGGAGGACGGTCGCCCCATGACGACCGGCGAAGGCGTCGAGTTTCTCGAGAAACTCGAGCGGATTCGTACGGTGGACTGAGCCGGGCTCAGAATCGGGGATCGTCCCCGTCGTCCAGCGTGAACCCGGGACGCGGGGAGAAGGCCGGATGGTCCGATCGGAATCGGTCCGGCCGTACTTCGGCGAGTCGTTCCTCGGCTCGAGTGCCGCCCGACGCGATGAGGTCGGCCAGCCGGGCCGCTACGCCGCCGGCGCGCATCACGCCGAACCCGTTGAACCCTACGATCGAGTAAAGGCGGTCCGGGCCGGAGACCGCACCGACCAGGGGCCGTCGGTCCGGGGTCGACGTGCAGACCCCGGCCCACGCCCGGACGAGCTCCGCGTCCGACCAGCCGGGGAACCGGCGCCCGAACGTGTCCGCGAGGTGTTCCACGAACTGCTCGTCCGCGCCGGTCTGGAACGTCTCCGGGTCGACCTCGACGAGCCGGGTTCCGTCCCCGGCGAGGACGCGGCCCTTCGCTTCAGGGCGAGCGTAGACGTCGGCGTCGATGTCGTGCACCGAGGGAAACACGTCGGGTCCCGAACTCGGGCGCAGGACCGCCGCCTGGGTCCGGTACGGGGCGAGCGGGAGCGGGTGTCCGATCGACCTCAAGAGCTCCTTCGACCAGGCGCCCGCAGCGACCACCGCCGACGACGCCCGCAGGACGTGCCCGCCGGTCTCGAGCTCCCAGGCCTCGCCGCGACGGGCGAACGACTCCATCGGCGTACCGAGGTGGAGTTCCACCCCGGCCCGTCGCGCCCCCTCCGCGTAGATCTCGCCGATCGCGCTGGGGGTCACGACCGCATCGCTCGGACACCACAACCCGCGGGACCCGTCATCGAACCGTCCCCACGGCACTCGGGCAGCCAGGCCGGCCCCGTCCAACTCGTCGGCCCGAACCCCCCATCCCCGCAGTCGCGAGCGGGCCGCGTCGAGGACCTTCAGCGCCTCGGCTCCGTGCGCCCAACGGACGAACCCGTTCACAGTGTAGGCGGACGGGTCCCATCGCGAGCTCATCTCGGCGTACTGGGCCTGCGACTCCCGGGTCACTTCCACATCCCAACGGTTCCAGTGCTGCTCCGTGACGATCCCCGCGGCGCGACCGGTCGCCCCGGCGCCCGGCGTTCGAGGGTCGTACAGCACGACCGGCCCGACGCCTCGATCGGCGAGGTGGTACGCGAGCGCGCAGCCGGCGATGCCCGCCCCGAGGACCAGCACCTCGGCCCGGTCGGCGCCCACGACGGGCCCGAGGCCGACCCGCGATTAATACTCGGGCTTGGCCCGCTGGTAGGCGGTCCGCAGTGCTTGGGTGTCGACGTGCGTGTAGATCTGAGTCGTCGCGACGGACGCGTGGCCGAGCAGCTTCTGGATGTAGCGGATATCGCACCCGCGCGAGAGCAACGCGGTCGCGAGCGTGTGGCGGAGCATGTGCGGGGTCACGCGACGCGGGATCTGGGCCGACGCGGCCGCGCGACGGACGATCCGCTCGACCGTCACCGGGCCGACCCCGAACAGCCGGGGGCCGGACTCCCCGGCCAAGGTCCGGTCGGTAAGGTACCGGTCGATGGCGGCGCGGGTCCGCTCCTCGAGGATCACGTCTCGGTCCTTGTCGCCCTTCCCTGACCGGACGTGCAGGACGTTCGTCTCGAACTCGATGTCCTCGACCTGGAGGTGGCAGACCTCGCTGACCCGGAGCCCCGCGAACGCGAGCACGTGGACGATCGCGCTGTCGCGCGGAGAGTCGCGCACGGCCTCGAGCAGCCGGTGCATCTCCTCTTCGGAGAGATAGCGGGGGAGGCGTTCGGGGCGCCGGGGCGGCGCGAGCTGGTCGGCGACGCCGAGACCGAAGTTCCGGAACAGGGACGTGAGCCCGCGGACGGTCGTGTAGACCGAGTTCTTCGAGTAGTGGCGCTGGAGCACGAGGTACTCGCGGTACGCCTCGAGGTCGCGCAGCGTCACTTCCTCGAGCGGTTTGCCAGTGTGGGCGAGGAAGGTCCGCGCGATATGCCCGTACTGCTTGACGGTGCACGGGCTCCGCTCCTGCGACTGGAGGATCCGTTGGAACCGCTGCACGAGTTCGAGCGCGTCGAAACTTCCCGCCGGCGCCGGGCCGTCCGACTCCGGGGGTCCGTGACGCGCCGTGGCGGGAGCGCGCGGCATCCGCGACGAGGCCATCGCGGTTCGTTTGGCCGGCGTTCGGTTCTTAATCGTATCCGCGCAGAGGAACGCGCGCGTCGCTCGTTCCTCAAATAGCGAGGCGCGGTTCGCCGGACCGTGCGCTGCAGCTCGTGCGAAGCCCCCGCGGTCGTCGACCAGCCGTACCGCGCCGGGCACGCCTGCGCGGAACACTTCCTGCGTTCGGTGGACGAACGGGTCCGGGAGGAGTTCCACCGCCAGCTGCCCCGATTCGGCCGGGGCACGATCGCGGTGGCGCTCTCCGGTGGGAAGGATTCGGCGGTGGCGCTCGTGCAGGCGCACCGGTACTTCGGGCGACGCGCGACGGTGCGGCTCGTCGCGATCAGCGTGGACGAGGGAGTCGCGGGTTATCGGGCCCGCACCCTGACCGCCGCGGCGACGCTGGCGGAGCGTCTCGGGGTGGAGCACCGGGTCGTGCGCGCCGAGGAGGAGCTCGGTACGACGACCGACCGGGCGGCCGCAGGACTCCCCGAGACGATCCCGTGTTCGTTCTGCGGCGTGTGGCGACGGCAGCTCCTGAACCGAGCTGCGCGCGACGTCGCGGCCGACGCGCTCGTGCTCGGCTTCAACTTGGATGACCTCGCCCAGACGGTACTGATGAACCTCGTGCGGGGGGACCTCGACCGCCTGGTACGGATGGCCCCGCATCGGACCCCTCAGCCGGGACTGGTGCCCCGGCTCGCCCCGCTCGCCCTCGTTCCCGAGCGAGAGGTCTACCTCTACGCGCGGCTCCGAAGCCTTCCGTTCGAGCACGGAGAATGTCCCCACGCCGGCCGGGCGTCCCGGAATCTCTTCCGCGAGGTCGTCTGGCGGCTGGAGGAGGAGCTCCCCGGGACGCGACAGTCGCTGCTGCGGACCCACGACCGGCTCGTCGACCGCTGGCTCGCGGGGGACGCCGGCGGTGCGCCGACCGTTTGCCGGTCGTGCGGCGAGCCGTCGGCCGGCGACCTGTGCCGTGCGTGCGAATACCTCCGAGCCGTGACCGCACCCGACGTCCCCGCGGGCGGCGCA
>JASHUL010000208.1 GCA_030039995.1 Thermoplasmata archaeon | reverse complement strand
ACTTCTCGAACGGGCCCTCCGTGCACAGGATCCGGACCAGATCCGACTGCGTGAACCGCATCTGGAACCGGTCCTTGTCGGGGATCCGCGCCGTCAGGGCGACCGGCTGGAAGTTGACCCCGCGGACGACGTCGATGTTGTCGATCGCGAACTTGACGGTCGGCCAGATCTCCTTCTCGTTGAAGCCACCGACCAGGGTCGGGACCAGCACGACGGAGAGCGGCTTGTCCGGCTTGCCCGCGGCGAGTTCGGCCTGCGAGGAGTGGGTCTCCCGGGCCGCCTGGATCGCCTTCTGCTTGACCTTCAGGAGGGGGACCCCGCGGACCTTGCGGTAGATCTCGTCGTCCAGACCGTCAAACTGGAGATAGAGCGTGTGCAGCCCCGAGTCCCGGCACGCCTGGGCAAAGCCGGGCTCGTTCGCGACGCGGATACCGTTCGTGGCGACCTGGACCTGCTTGAAACCGAGGTCGCGGGCCATCGAGACCGCATCGAGGAACAGCGGCGAGAGCGTCGGCTCGCCTCCCGAGAACTGGACGGCGACCGTGCCGACGGGCTTCTGCTCCCGGAGGGTCTTCAGCATGAAGTGGATCTGCTCGCGGGTCGGCTCGAAGACATACCCCGCGGCGTTCGCGTTCGCGAAGCAGACCGGGCACTTCAGATTGCAGCGGTTCGTCAGGTCGATCAGCGCGAGCCCCGTGTGGGACTTGTGGTGGCTGCACATCCCGCAGGTCGTCGGGCAGCCGCGGAACTTGTCGTAGTACGGGTTCTCGTAACCGACCCCGTCGTGCGCGTACACCTCCATCCGGAGGTAGAAATCGACGTCGTTCGAGATGATGTCCCAGAAGTAGCCGTGCGTACGGCACGTCTTCTCCATGATCACGCGGCCGTCCTTCTCGCGGACGATCGCGGGGATCACCTTGATGCACTCCGGGCAAACCGAGGCGGTCTTCCTGGGCAGGCCCCGCGGGGCCTGGAACTCCTTCATGACGCGTGCCGGCATTCTCGTTACTCCGCTTTCGGCCCAGCCCCGTTGGGGCTCGGCTCTTGCGGACCACCTACTCTGGGCTACATTAACCATCTGTCGTCGTAGTCGCGACAAAAACCTCCCTCCGTGACGTGGAGTCGCACGGTCTGGCTCGCTACAACCACCTCGAAAAGCGCTCCGAGACCCCCTGGCGGGAGGGGTTGGCCGGGCGCTATGCGGATGGATGCGGAACCCGCCCCCGGGCACCCCTCCCCGGGCTTTTCGGGTCCTTCGGATACCGGGTCCGAGCGAGCCTGAGGGAGCGCGGGACGCACCGACCGGCGGGTCGGTCGGCACCCCCCCCGAGTCCGTTCTGACCGTCGATGGGGTCGCTATACCGGGTTGACCAGGTCGCCACCCCACTCTTTCGGTTCCACGTCGCGAACCGGCTCGCTAAGCGTCCATCGATGCCCTGCGATGTCCTCGGCGACGTACTGCCGCTCCCCGAATTCGTAGTTGGTCGGAGGGCGTAGTATCCGCGCCCCGTTAGCGAGCGCGCGGTCGTAGTGACTGGCCAGGCCGTCGACGCGGACGGCCACCCACGAGTCCACTCCGTCTTTGGAAGGGGGTCGAAGCAGGCGCGCGTCCGGATCTCCCGGCTCGGGCGGCCGAGGTTCCGTGAGGGTGATCGCCCCCGCCTCGAACGCCAGTTGGACCCGGTGCGCGCCCATCCGCAGCCTTTCCGCGAATCCGAAGGTCCTACAGAGCCATGCCGCCGCCGCTGCGACATCGGGGCAGACGAGAACCGGGATGATCGACGCATCTTGGACCGAGCGATTTCGACGCATACAGGTTCGCGGTAGCCAGGTTAGATAACCGACAGCGTGCGCAACCCACACCTTATGGCCGCACCCGGCTGCTGCCGGTAACATGGCCCCCCGGCGCGGAGGGAAGAAGAAGGGGCGGTCGGCTCGGCCTCCTCCGGCCCGACGTGGCTTCGTGGGCCGGGATGCGTCCCCGGTGCTCGACAAGTACCCTCCGAAGGATCCCACGCTGAGCGTCCGTGGTCCACCCGCCACGGCGGGCCGTCCTACCCCGCCGGCCGCGGCGCCTTCGCGCACGCCGGTGGGGGCCACGGGATCGGAACCAATGCCGAGCGGCGCGCCCGCGGCCGCGCCGGTCCCCCTCATCGCCTTGGAACGACCGTTCGACATCGATGAGTTCTCGTCGCTCCTGGGCGAGACCTCGGTCCGCGTCACCGTTCCCCGCGACGACCTCGCGGAAGTGCTGCGTCGCGTCAGCGACTTCATGGGATTCGGGATCTACGTCTACGCGGTCACGGTCCGCCCGACGCCGGGCGACCTGCTGAAGAGCTTCCTTGTGGAGCTGCAGCGGGTCGACTACGACCCGGATCAGCGGACGTGGAAGCCGTTCGTCGAGAAGGGAACCTCCGACTCACCGTTCGGCCCGTCGGGCACCCGCACGTAGGTCGACCGGCGAACCCCCTATGTAGGGACCGGGGGTCCCTCGGGCGGAGGGCTACGATGGCGATATCCGGAGAGAAGGAGCGCTGGGAGGTCGAGCTGCGACAGCTGCGAGAAGAGCTTCACGAACTGCGGGCCGAACAGCGGGAGCTCGCCAAGGCGGTCGACCAGTTGGTCCGCACGTTCACCTCGATCTCGACGCATCTCGGCATCACCTCCGAACCGTACTCGAAGAAGCAGGCGCGGAGCCAGGACGTCCCGGGATTCGCCTGAACCCGCTCACGTGAGCGGCACGGCCTTTCGGCCGTAGCGCCAGGCGCCTTCCATCGGATACAGGCGGCGGAGTCGCGTTCCGACGTGGTCTCCTACTGCAAGGGGCGAAGCGACGTCCGTCGCCTGCATCGTGACCCGAACCCCGGGAGCGAGGTCGACGAGTACGACGGTATAGTGGCCCGACTCCACCACCTGAGCATCGAACTCGGTTGGCTGGCCGCCCGGGCCGATCGTCGTCGTAGCGACCACGACTCCGCCGTCCCGGGGAAGTCGCAGGGATGCGAGGCCGTCCGTGGCGCCACAGTTGCGGCAGCGGCCGCGCGGGGGGAAGCCGACCGTTTCGCAGGAACCGCAGCGCTCCCCTTCGAGTCTCCAACGCGCCGCCGCGCTCTCAAGGTAGCGGGGCCGGGGGATGTAGGCCCCCTGGGAGACCGGACCGTCCGGCGGGAGGGCAGACTCGGGAGACGACGGGCCGGACGCGTCGCCCGTGACCTCCGTGAAGTCTCCCGCCCATCGGGCGGGGTCCGCGAGGGCGAGGGGAGCGCCGAACCGGAGCAGCGGCTCGGCGCTCAACGTTCCGGCGTTCGGGATCGCTTCGAGGACCGTCCCGGTCGCGAGATCGCCGTTCGGAGTCGACCGCAACGCGACCGCGCCGTCCGGCCCGGCCGAACCACGGGAACCCAGGTCGACCGCGACGAGCAGGAGGGGCGGGTCGCCTTCCGCGGCCCCGTCGATCGAAGCCAGGGCACGACGAAGCGCGGGCGCCCCGGCTCCCACTCGGTCGACCGATATCGGCGTACCGAGGAACCGAGGAAGGTCCTCCTCGACCGAACCGGGAAGGTCGCCCACCACCAGGAGCCGGTTCGGGCCCGGGGCCGACGCGGCGCCGACCGGCAATCGCTCGAGTGCGGTCGCCGCCAGCGTGAAGGCGTCCTCGTCGGCGGCCGCGACGCGTCGACCGTCCGCCCGCTTTCGGGGAACGTAGGCGGCGGCCGCGTCGATCGCCCGGCCCATTCAGGCCCCCGAGTAGATCGTCACGGTCGCGGTCGCACCGGCGCCGCCGACGTTGTGCGTGAGCGCACGTTCGACGCGCCCCAGCTGACGAGCTCCGGCCGCTCGGCGCAGCTGGAGGAACACCTCGTACGCCTGACTGACCCCGGTCGCCCCGATCGGATGGCCCTTCGACTTGAGTCCGCCGTCGGGGTTGACGGGAAGGCGTCCGTCCCGCCCGGTCTCACCGGAGAGCGTCATCTCGACCGCCCCTCCGGGCGGGGCGAACCCGAGGTCCTCGAGGGCGAGCAGCTCGGCGATCGTGAAGCAGTCGTGCACCTCGAGGAAGGAGATGTCGGCTCGCCCCACGCCGGCCGAACGGAACGCCTCGTCGGCGGCCCAGCGGCTTGCGCCGAAGCGGGTGAGCTCGGGTCGCTCCTGGACCGCGAGCGAGTCCGAGCCCGCGCCCGCCCCGTCGATGTACACGGGCTGGTCCGTGAACTCGCGGGCGCGTTCGGGCGGTGCGAGCAAGAGCGCGGCGGCCCCGTCCGAGACCGGGCAGCAGTCGTAGAGACCGAGCGGGTCGGCCACGCGCGGAGCACGCTCGACGTCGGAGCGGCTGACGCGCTTCTGGAAGTGGGCTTTCGGGTTGAGGGCGCCGTTGCCGTGGTTCTTCACGGCGACCTCGGACAGCGCGTCGCGTCCCTTCGGGTGGTCGGCGAGGTACCGGGAGGCGATCAACCCGTAGACCCCCGCGAACGTGAGCCCGGCGGACCGCTCCCACTCGGTGTCGCCCGAGACGCCGAGCCAGTAGCGGCGGCGGGCGCTCGTCACGTCGGTCATTTTCTCGAGCCCCACGACCAGCACGAGTCCGGCCCCCGGCTCTGCGACCGCCCGCACCGCGGCGCGGATCGCGGTGCCGCCCGACGCGCAGGCGTTCTCGACCCGGGTCACGGGAACGCCGGGGAGCGCGGCCTCCTCCGCGAGCACCGCTGCGGAGTTCCCGATCTGCCAACCCCCGAACCCGAGGG
>JASHUL010000018.1 GCA_030039995.1 Thermoplasmata archaeon | reverse complement strand
GGCGGCCGGTCGACGAGCAGCGGTTCGGAGAATTGGAACGTCGAGAACCCGGCCCCCGCGAGCTCCCGCAGCTCCTCGGCGAGGAGGCGTCCCAACCGATGGACGAGCGCCTCCTCGGCCTCCCCCGAACGGTTCTCGAGGAGCCCCGCGAACGTGTACGGTCCGGGCAGGATGACGCGCGCCCGCGCCGGCTCCTCGCGAAGCGCCGGCGGCAGGCGCGCGGCGATCGCGCCGCGGACGCGGGCGGGGGGCGCGTGGAGGATCGGCTGGCGGAAGAACGTGTTCGTCTCGAACCATCGCGTGAGCGGTCCGACCGTGAATCCGTCCCACGTCTCCGCGAACGGACGGAAGAGGTCGGCCCACCGCAGGTAGCCTCCGGTGACCGTGTCGAACCCGAGGCGGCGTTCGAGCGCGACGACCTCGACCTCCGTGCGGGAGTAGAGGTCCTCGACCGTCTCGGCGGTCGCCCGCCCTCGGTCGAGGTCGCGCGTCGCGGCGACGAGCGCCTCGGAGCGCGGGAACGGGCCGGTCAACCCGGTGCGGACGATCACGGCGGGGGCGACCGGTCGTCGGGTTTAACGGTGCCGTGGCGCGACGGAAGAAATCGCCTTGCGTCGGGAGCAAACGGCGTCGCTAGCCTTCGAGATTCGTCCGTACGATGCGGTCGAAGTCCGCCGGCTTCGGTGGCCATCCTTCCGTCATGTACTGGACGAACGCGCGCCGGTCCGGCTGCGCGAGCGCCTCGTTCGTCGCGCGTTCGAAGCCGATCGACGAGACGTACCGCTCCACGAGCGCATGGCGGGAGCCGTAGTGGGCCGGGTAGACCTCGGTCGAGTCCGGAAGCTTCAGGAGCTGCTCGGTGAGGCTCTCCCAGAGGAGGTCCGGCGATCCGTCGCCGAGGTCGGTCCGGCCGCAGGAACCGAGGAGTAGCGTGTCGCCCGTGAACGCTGTGGCCCGGACGCGCAGGGTGAGGTGGTCCCGTGTGTGGCCCGGGGTCTCGAGGACGCGAAGCTCCTCCCGTCCGAAGTCGAGCGCCTCCCCACCGGTGAGGCGCTCGTGGGGATACTGCGCCGGGGATCGGTGGCTCACGTAGATCGGGGCTCCGGTCGCGGCGTGCAGCGCTGCGTGGCCCGCGAGATGGTCGGCGTGAGTGTGGGTCTCGACGATCGCCGCGAGACGCCAGCCGCCGTCCCGGAGGAGCCCGAGGTACGGCGCGACGTCGTGTCCCGGGTCGATCATCACCCCGACCTTCTCGTCGGGGTCTCCGACGAAGTACGCGAGGCATCCGGACTCGGGCCGGGGGATCTGGCGGAGCACCAGGTCGATCCCACGGTCGTCGAGCTCGTAGCGCGCGACGTCCGGGTCGGCGACGCGGGCGAACTCGTCCAACCCGCCCTCCAGAGCCGCCGAGAACGGGAAGCCGCGGTCCTGGAGGTACTGTACCGCCTCGCGTGCCTGGGCGCCGACGTGGTCGTAGGCGACGATCGGTCGGTCCCGCGGAAGTTCCCCGAGGCGGCCGGCGAGAGCATGGAGCGGGACATGATGGTCGCCGGGCAACGCGGCGAGCGCGCGCTCGTCCGCCCCGCGCACGTCGAGCAGGTAGGGGGGCGCGGCCCCGTCGAGCAGGTCGCGGAGAGCGCGGGGCGCGATGAGCGGCACCGCGCCGTCGCGCGGGGGGCGGAAGAACGGATGCGGCAGCGTGTCGGCCCCGGTCGCCATCGTCGTCCGGGCCCTGCGACGGTGAGGGAGGTATTTATCGGACGGTTCCTGCGCCGGATTCGCGTCGCGAGGGCGGCCGGGGCCCGAGTGCGTCAATCGCCGAACCCTCCCTACGTCTGAAGCAAAGCGTAAATAAACGGCTCCCCGGTGAACGGCCCGTCCATGGCCGAGAGCACGGTCGCGCCGGTCGACGACGGCCGCGACGGGCGTCGCCGCGCCCGACCGCGCCGGTCGGCCGGCGCGGAGAGCGGCCGGAAGACCGCGGCGCTCGGGCGACGGGCGGTCGAGCTCTCGCAGTTCTACGGCGGTAAGGTCGAGACCGTACCGAAGGTACCGGTGCGTTCGCTGCGCGACTTCTCCCTGTGGTACACGCCGGGAGTGGCCGAGGTCTCGCGCGCGATCCAGGCCGACCCGGACCGCTCGTTCGACCTCACCGGACGCTGGAACACGATCGCAATCGTGACGGACGGTTCGCGGGTCCTCGGTCTCGGCGACATCGGGCCCCGCGCGGCGCTGCCGGTGATGGAGGGGAAGGCGCTCCTGTTCAAATGGCTCGGCGGCGTCGACGCGGTCCCGCTCCCCATTCACGCGCCGACGCCCGAGTCGTTCCTGGCCACCGTCGAGGCGATCGCGCCGGCGTTCGGCGGCATCAACCTCGAGGACATCGCCTCGCCGAAGTGCTTCGGGATCCTCGAAGAGCTCCAGCGGCGGTTGCCGATCCCGGTGTGGCACGACGACCAGCTCGGCACCGCGGCCTCGACGATCGCCGGCCTCCTGAACGCCCTCGAGCTCACCCACCGCTCGATGCACGGGATCCGCACGGTGCTCCTGGGCGCGGGCGCCGCGAACCTCGTCACCGCGCGCCTACTGCTCGCGCTCGGACACGACCCGCACCGCCTCTCGGTCGTGGACCAGCGGGGCGTGTTGGACGCGGAGCGCGACGACGTCGACGAGCTGATGCTGCGGAACCCGTGGAAGTACCGGGTCGCCCTCCAGACGGACGGCGGGGGCCGCTCGGGCGATTTCGCGCACGCCGTCGAGGGGGCGGACGTCCTGCTCGCCGCCTCGACCCCGGACCCGAACACGATCCGCCCCGAGCACGTGCGCTCGATGGCAAAGGACCCGATCGTCTTCGCCCTCGCGAACCCGGTGCCCGAGATCTGGCCCGAGGTCGCGACCGCCGCCGGCGCCGCGATCGTCGCGACGGGTCGCTCCGACTTCCCGAACCAGGTCAACAACTCGTTGATCTTCCCCGCGGTGTTCCGCGGGGTGCTCGACGCGCGGGCGCGCTCGATCCCGGACGAGATCGTGCTCGCCGCCGCCCGCGAGCTCGCGGCGCACGCGCGCGACCGCGGGCTCTCCGCGACCCACCTGCTCCCGACGATGGAGGAGGTCGAGGTGTTCCCGCACGTCGCCGCCGCGGTCGGGGACGCGTCCGTACGTCTGGGGATCGCCCGTCGGCCGCTCTCCCGCGAGCAGTTCTTCGAGCTCGCCCGCGCGCGGATGGACCGCTCGGAGCGGCTCGTCCGCGCGCTCGCGCGCGCCCGCCTCACCCCTCCGATGCCGAGCGCGAAGTCGCTCCGGCCGGATCCCGCTCCATGACCGCAACCAACGATGCCGCCCCGGGCGGCCCGAGCGACACGCCGACCGTCCCGATCCACCTGCGCCCCGCCCGGCCGGCGGACATCCCCGCCCTCGTGCCGCTGCTCCTGCGCTTGAAGCGGCTCAACGAGGAGTTCGACCCGCTGCTCAAGGTACGGGACGATGCGGAGCACCAGGCGAACGAGGTGCTCCGGGCGCAGCTCTCCGACCCGAAGGCCGTCATCCTCGCCGCGGAAGGGGTCGGGCCGGACAAGGACAAGGTCGTCGGCTTCGTGCGGGCCCTGGTCCGCGAGCGGCCGTTCTACACGCCCGAGTGGGAGGGGGTCATCGTCGACATCTACC
>JASHUL010000207.1 GCA_030039995.1 Thermoplasmata archaeon | reverse complement strand
GCCCACGCCCCCGGCGGCCCCACCCCGCGCTGCGGGAGGGGGTGCCGGGCCAACCCTTTCCCCCCGTTTCTCTCGAGCGCTCCGGTCGAATTTAAGGGCCGGGCGCCCTCCCGCGGCGGGCGTCCGTGTCGAGGTACGACGTCGCGATCATCGGCGGGGGGCACAACGGCCTGGTCGCCGCGGGATACCTCGCGAAGGCCGGCGCGAAGGTCGTGGTGCTCGAGCAGCGCCCCATGGTCGGGGGCGCGGCGATCACCGAGGAGACCTGGCCCGGCTACCGCGTCAACACGTTCTCCTACGTCGCGGGGCTCCTACGCCCCCAGATCGTCGAGGACCTCGAGCTCGCGAAGTACGGGTACGAGCCGATCCTGTACGACCCGCAGGCGTTCTGCCCGTTCCCCGACGGCCGCTCCCTGAGCGTCTGGAACGATACGGACAAGACGATCAAGGAGATCGAGAAGTTCTCGAAGAAGGACGCCCGCGCCTACCCCAAGTACGAGGAGTTCTGGGACGGCGTGCTCGACCTGGTCGAGCCGTTGCTCCTGGCGCCCCCGGTCCCGCTGGCGGACCTGGTCTCGCAGTTCCCCGGCACGGAGTCCGAGGAGCTCGTGCGCCAGCTGTTCCTGCTGAGCGCGCAGGACTTCCTCGACGAGTGGTTCGAGAGCGACGAGGTCAAGATCTCGTTCGCGACCAACGCCGTGATCGGCGAGATGGCCGGTCCTCGAACTCCCGGTACGGCGTACGTCCTCGCGCACCACAACATCGGGACGATCAACGGCGTCCGCAAGGTCTGGGGATTCTCGAAGGGCGGCATGGGACGGATCACCGAGGCGATGGCGGCCTCGGCCCGACACTTCGGCGCGACGATCCGAACAGGCGCCCGGGTCCGAGAGGTGGTCGTGCGCGAGGGGCGCGCCACCGGGGTCACGCTCACCGACGGGGAGACGGTCGAGGCCCGGGCGGTCGCGTCCAACGTCGACGCCCAGCACACCCTCCTCGAGCTGGTCCCCCGCGACTACGTCCCGAGCGAGGTCGTACGCGAGGTGCGACGGATCCGCAGCCGCGGTGCGGCGCTCAAGTTCAACGCGGCGCTCGACGGCCTACCGAAGTTCACGGCCGCTCCGAAGACGCCCGGACCGCACCACGCCGGGGCGATCGAGATCTGCCCCTCGATGGACTACCTCGAGCGCGCGTTCGACGACGGAAAGTACGGACGGTTCTCGGAGCACCCCTTCATGGACTGCGAGCTCCAGAGCGTGCGCGACCCGTCGATGGCTCCGAAGGGCAAGCACGTCATGACGTGCTTCGTCCAGTACGCGCCGTACGAGCTCCGCGGCACGACGTGGGACGAGTTCAAGCCGAAGGCGGCCGAGCGGGTCCTCGACACCTACGCGGAGTTCGCGCCCAACATCCGATCGATCGTGAAGAAGTGGCAGATCGTGAGCCCGCTCGACATCGAGCGGACCCTCGGGATGACCGGCGGCAACATCTTCCAGGGGAACATCACCCCCGACCAGATCTTCTCCTTCCGACCGATCCTGGGCTGGTCCAGCTACCGGACGCCGCTTCCGGGCCTGTACTTCTGCGGCTCCGCGGCGCATCCGGGCGGCGGCGTGACCGGGGCCCCCGGGCACAACGCCGCGCAGGCGATCCTCGAGGACCTGCCGAACGTCCCGAAGTGAGTGGAGCCCGCACGTCCGAGGCGGGAGACGGAACGTGGCGCGACGAAGCCGACCGTCCCGCTCGCGAGGTCAGGACGCCCTCTGGAGGGAGTACCGCCGACTGTTCCCCCGATACTTCTGGGGCGAGGAGACCCGGCTCGCGAGCGTAGTGCTCGAGGGCGCGGAGGGCGCCCGGCTCACCGACACGGACGGGAAGGAGTATCTCGACCTGACGAGCCAGTGGGGGACGAACAACGTCGGGAACGTCCACCCGGAGGTCCTCCGGGCCACCACCGACGCGCTCGCGCAGTACGGGTTCCTGATCTACTTCATGAATCCGCATCGGCCGATGATCGAGCTCGCGCGGAAGCTGCTCGCGACGCGTCCGAGCCCGAACCTCACACGGGTCTTCCTGGAACTCTCCGGGACCGGGGCCGCCGAAGGGGCGGTCAAGTACGCCGTCGAAACGACGGGCCGCCCCGTGATGCTGAGCTTCATGGGCCAGTACCATGGCCTCTCGATCGCGACCGGGATGATCGGGGCGCTCAGCTCCCACGAACGCCGCCACTGGGAACCGTACGGCGGCGGCGCGATCCACGCGCCGTACCCCTCGATCTCGCCGCGCCCGTCGGGCATGAGCGCGGACGAGTACGGCGGATTCGTTCTCGACTTCATCCGCGACCGCCTGCTGAAGCACGTGGTGGCACCCGACCGGATCGCCGGGGCGATCTTCGAGCCGGTGGCGCTCGAGGCCGGTCTCTGGATCCCCCCGAAGCGCTTCGTGGTCGGACTCCGGCGACTCTGCGACGAGCACGGTTGGGTGTACATCGACGACGAGGTCGAGGCCGGGGTCGGCCGTTGCGGCCGGATGTGGGCCATCGAGCACTACGGCGTCGCGCCGGACCTGGTCGCGATCGGCAAGGGACTCTCGGGCGGCCTCATGCCGGTGTCGGCGGTCCTCGGCACTGAGGCGATCATGGCCGAGCATGACGTGGCGGTCGGGACGACGTTCGGGGGCCACCCGGCGGCCTGCGTAGCGGCGTCGACCACGCTTGACGTGTTGCGCCGGGACCGGATCGTGGAGCGGTCGGCGGCACTCGGCCGCCGGGCGTTGAAACGGATCTCGGAGTGGGAGCGGTTCGATGGCATCTCGGACACTCGGGGCTTGGGGCTCTGCCTCGCCGTCGAGCTCTCCAAGCACGGCCGTCCCGGAGCACCGGATCCCGAGACCGCACGATCCGTGTTCTTCGATTGCGTACGCCACGGGGTGATCCCGCTCTACAACTACGGGGATCACGTACTCCGCATCCAGCCGCCGCTCACGATCACGGCGGCCGAGCTCGACCGCGCGCTCGACACGCTCGAGGCCGCCCTCCATCGGCGCGCGAATTAGCTGGCGAGGGAGCGGTCGACCGTCGATCGCTCGGTCAGCGAGATCCCCCGCTCGGCGAGAAGTGGGAAGAACGGGCCGGGCTCCAGCGCTTCGGGCGGGAGGATCCCGCGGGCCGTGATCTTCCCCTGAAGCAGGAGGAGGACCGCGACCGCGGCCGGGGTCCCGGTCAGGTAGGCGGTGGCGGTGACCCCGTGATCCTGGAACGCGGTCTGGTGGCTCATGGTGGTGAAGATCGTCTCGGTGCGGTGCAGCCCGTCCGCGCGACCGACGACCTCGACGACCAGGGCGGCGTTCCCCTCCACCCGGCCGGCGAGGTCGGCCGGCTTGGGTAGCGCGCGCAGGACGGCCCGTCGGGGCCCCGGACTCTCTGCGGTACCGGGTTCCAGGAGCTTGAGGTCCCTCAGCAGCTGCAGGGTACGGACCGTGGGCTCGTCCATTGCAAGCTTGAAGTCGACGTACTGGACGCCCTTCCCCACGAACCGCGGCATGCTGTCGACCTCCTCGTGGTCGACGGAGTAGACGCGCTGGGGCCCGACCGGCTCGGGAAACTCGTAGGTCTCCCCCTCCCCGAACGGCGGGACGTCCCGGTATCGTCCGCCGTCCCAGATCCGGGAGGCGTGGAGGGTCTCGTCGATGAACGTTTCGGGACTGAACAGCGGCAGGAAGGCGAAGTCGGGACTTGTCGCCGAGTCGCCGTCCCGCACGCGGATCGACTCGACCGACTCGAGTCGGTCGGCCGCGGCCCGGACCATCAGATTGCTGAGACCAGGGTCCTCGCCCATCCCGATCAGCGCGAGGAGATTCCGCCGCTCCCACTCCGCACCGCCGACGTACGGGTCGCTCGAATCGGACGCCAGGTCGACGTAGTGGGTTCCGTTGGCCTTCGCGCCGGCCTGCACGTTCGGATTGAACCGTGGGAGCGAGGCTTGCACGACCACCTCCGCCCCAGCCATGGTCGTCTCCACGGCCGCCCGGTCGCTGGCGTCGAGCGCGACGGTCGAGACCTTCGCGCCCGCATCCAATCGCGCGGCGAGCGCATGCGGGTACCGCTCGTCCACGTCGGCGAGAACCAGACCCTTGACCGATGGACTCCGCGAGAGGTGGCCGGCAATGACGCTGCCGATCGCCCCGCAGCCGATGAGCAGAACGCGCCCGGTCCCCGAGCTAATGCTCCCGACCCTCGCGCCGTCCGAGCCGGGCGGGGGTCATAACCTCCCGGTGCCGCTCCCGACTCCGTAGCTCCCGAGAATCGAGCGTTCTGCTATGTGGCGCCGGGCGCTGGCCCGCGGAGGTCGGTCGGATGGTCGAGAGATTCCGCGCAGGAATTCGGAGGTCGGCGCTCCGACGGGGATCGCTTCCTCTGGTGTTGGCACTATTCGTTGGCTCGGTGGTCGTCGTGAGCGTGGGTAGCGCCTCCGCTCTACCGGCCTCAACTGCGGAACCGAGCAAGGTCCTTCGGTTCGCGGCCCCCTACTCCGGGACCGTGTTCGGGGTCACTTATACGACCCCGACCGGCTGCGGGGCGACCGCGCGCGCTCCAGTACTGCCCTCCGCGAACCTCACGACCGGGGTCATGCTCGGCTCCGGCTCCGTGACCGCCTCGGCCTGCGGAGGGTCGAACAGCTCCATGATCCTTGATCTCAACCCCGAGATCGTCTCGAGCGCCTTCCCCGCCCGAAGCGGTGTCTACAACCTGACCGCGACTTGGAACGTGAGCGTCGAGTTTCACCTCTCGGCGAACTCCGGCACTGACCCGGCCTCCGCGACCGCTAGTTTCCTGCTCATCCCGACCAGCTACCTCGTGGACAACACGAACGGCAGTGTCACGCTCTCGGCGAACGAGATCGCCTACCAGCAGCAGCTCACGACCGGGACATTCGCCCACGCGTTCGTGCATCTCCGCGTCACGAGCTCGCTCGAGATGACCCTCCGGAAGGGCCATACGTACAACTGGGGCGTCATCTTGGAGGCTCAGGTCTCGGCCGTCGTCGCCCCGGGAGGGGTCGATGCCGCGGCTTCGTTCAACATGGGCTCGGGAGTGCGGGCCGGCACGTTGGTGTCGGTCGTCCTGAAGCCGGTCGCAACGTAGAGCGGGTCCGCAGGGCCGGGCCGCTTCCGATCTCTCGACGCCGTCGCTAGGAAATGTACGCCGTGTTCCAGCTCATGGTGTCGAGCTCGGTCGACCCCATCGGGGTCTGGTCGCTCTGCCAGCCCTGGATCAGCGGGCTGTAGACCGCGAACAGGTCCGGGACCGCGAACCACGCGTTGGTGTAGTTGTAGTACATGATCGAGGTCATCTCGGCGTAGTACTGCTTCAGCAGCGTCGGGTTGGTCGTGCCCGCGGCCGTCAGCACCAGGTTGTCCAGCGAGGCGTTGTAGTTCGGGCCGTTCGCGTTGAACCCCGAGTTGCAGATGTTCGCGCTGCCGTACGA
>JASHUL010000206.1 GCA_030039995.1 Thermoplasmata archaeon | reverse complement strand
GGGGTACGGTTCATCGTCTCGCCCGCGTCGACCGCGATCTACGACCAGTGCCTCAAAGAGGGGATCATCCAGACGTTCACGGACGCCGGGGCGGTCTTCACGAACTCGAGTTGCTCCGCCTGTTTCGGTGGGAACATGGGGATCCTCGCCCCGGACGAGGTCTGCGCTTCGTCGTCCAACCGGAACTTCCCCGGCCGCATGGGGGCCAAGGAGGCGCGGATCTACCTGATGTCCCCGGCGGCGACCGTCGCGGCCGCGATCCGCGGCGAGATCGTCGATCACCGGGAGCTCCTGTAGGAGGACCGGCGGTGAAGGACGTCATCGAGGGACGCGTCTGGACGCTCGGCAAGGATGTCGACACCGACGGGATCATCTCGGGCAAGTACCTCACCATCATCGACCCGAACGAACTGAAGAAGCACGTCTTCGAGATCGCGCTACCGGAGTTCGCCGCCGGAGCTCGACCCGGGGACATCATCGTCGCCGACGAGAACTTCGGCTGCGGCTCGAGCCGCGAGCATGCGCCCCAGGCGATGAAGGCGATCGGCGTCGGAGCCGTGGTCGCGGACTCGTTCGCCCGGATCTTCTTCCGGAACGCGATCAACCTCGGTCTTCCGACCGTGGAGGCCCGCGGCGTCCGCGCGATCTTCGAGAAGGGGGACACCGCCCGCATCGAGATGCGCGCCGGACGCATCACGAACGTCCGGACCGGCGCGACCGTCGAGTTTCCCCCGTTGCCGGCCCACCTGCTCGGTCTCCTCGAAGCCGGCGGGCTGGTCGAGAAGGTCCGCGCGGAGCTCGCGGCCCGAAAGAGCGGAGCGAGCGCGACGTCATGAAGGACGGGGCGTACGAGATCGCGGTCTTCCCGGGCGACGGGACCGGCCCTGAGGTGATGCGCGAGGGCCTGAAGGTCTTGGACGCTCTCGCCGAGGGGGGACCGGCGCCGTGGACGGTGAGCGAGTACGCGGGCGGCGGGCAGTATTTCCTGCGAACCGGCCGCGAGTGGGACGCGGAAGGCGAAGCGGCGGCCCGACGCGCCGACGCGATCCTGCTCGGAGCCGTCGGGTGGCCCGGCGCGACGCTCCCCAACGGCGACATCGCCGGCCGAGCGCTCGTGCTCGGCCTTCGGGAGTCGCTCGACCTGTTCGCGAACGTCCGGCCCTGTCGCCTTTACCCCGGCGTGAAGCATCGGATCAGCGGCGAGTACCGTGAGGTCTGGTCGCCAAAGAACGTCGACATGGTGATCGTCCGGGAGAACACCGAGGACCTCTACACGCCCGCGCGGGGGCGACTGCGACGGGCGGACGAGACGGAAGTCGCCGTCGACACGCGGATCATCACGCGCAAGGGCGCCGAGCGGGTGATCCGATACGCGTTCGAGCTCGCTCGCGCCCGGTCCCGGGGCGCGCCGGAGGACGGGGTCCGGCGGGTGACGTGCGTCGACAAGGCGAACGTCATGGAGGGGTGCCGGTTCTTCCGCGAGACGTACGACCGGGTCGCGAAGGAGTATCCCGAGATCGAGCGGGACTACGCCTACGTGGACGCGTTCACCCAGTGGCTCGTTCGCAACCCCGAGCGATTCAACGTCGTCGTCGCGACGAACATGATGGGGGACATCATCACCGACCTCGCCGCCGTGCTCCAAGGAGGGATGGGGTTCGCGTCGGGCGGCAACATCGGCGCCGAGCACGCGATGTTCGAGCCGGTGCACGGGAGCGCGCCGAAGTACGCGGGCAAGAACCAGGTGAACCCGTTCGCGACGTTCCTCGCGGTCGAACAGATGCTCCGTTGGCTCGGCGATCGTCACGGGGACCGCCGGCTGACCGAGCCGGCCGACCGCCTCGAGCGGGCGGTCGCGCGGGTGCTCGCGGACGGTCGGGCGCAGACGTACGACCAGGGCGGAACCATGACCACCAGCGGCGCGGGCGACCTCCTCGCGGCCGCGGTCCGGGGGGAGGCACGGTGACCGGCCGGTCCGTGGCGATCGTCGGCGGTGCGACGACGCTGTTCGGAGTGCGAGCGACGACCTGGCCCGAAATGGCCCAGGAAGTCGGCGCCGCGCTGTTCCGTGCGGTCCCCGAACTTCGGTCCGAGGACGTCGACTCCTTGTTCGTCGGAGCGGCCGAACCCGAGCGGTTCGCGTTCCAGTCCCACGTCGCGCCGCTCGCCGCCGAGCAGATGGGCCTCCGGCCGCACCGGGTGATCCAGCGGACGGAGCTCGCGTGCGCGTCGGGCCAGAGCGCGATCCGCTCCGCCTACGCCGCGATCGCCGCGGGGATCTCGGACGTCGCGGTCGCGGTCGGAGTGGAGAAGATGAACCTGCCGTCGATGGCGGAGGCGAACACCTCGATGGGGTGCGTGATGGACCGTCCGTGGGACGGACCGCACGGGGCGACCGCGCCGCCGTTCTTCGCCATGGTCGCGCAGCGCCACATGCTCGAGCACGGCACCACGCCCGAGATGATGGCGGCCGTGTCCGAGAAGAACCACCGGTTCGCGAACACGAATCCGCACGCGCAGTTCTACGCGAAGAAATTCCCGCGGGAGAAGCTCCTCGGGCTGCCCGTGGTCGCACCACCGCTCCGCCTCGGCGACTGCTCGTCGATGACCGACGGGGCGGCGGCCGTGCTGCTCACCGCCGAGGAGTTCGTCCCCCGATACACCAAGACCCCCGCGTGGATCCGGGGGACGGGCCAGTACTCTGACTTCCACAATCTCGCAAACGCCGGCTCGCTCACGGACTGGGTGGGGCTCACTCGTGCGGCCCGGGAAGCGCTTGGGCGGGCGAAGGTTTCGATCCACGACATCGATTTCGCGGAGATCCACGACTGCTTCTCGATCTCCGAGATCGTCGAGTACGAGGCGCTCGGCCTCTGCGCGTCGGGAGAGGGGGGGCAGTTCGCGCTCGACGGGCGGGGGGACCGGGGCGGAGACCTCGTCGTGAATCCTCGCGGCGGGCTCCTCGGATGCGGCCATCCGCTCGGGGCGACCGGCATCGCCCAAGCGGTCGAGGTGTTCGGCCAGTTCGCGAGGACGGTCCCGGGGGAGCGTCAGGTCCCGGATCCGGAGTGGGCGCTCGTCCACAACCTCTCGGGGAGCGCGAACGTCCATTCGGTCATGGTCTATCAGGGCGGAGGGGCCTCGTGAGCGCCGAGGTCAAGCCTCGCCGGGGGTCCGTCGCGACCACGTCGCGCGATGCCGCCGTCGGGCGGGCGGCGGAAGCGGCCCACCCGTCCTCGGGGGCCGCGCCCTCGAAGGAGAAGCGTCCGTTCCTGCTCGACTTCTTCCCACTGGAAGGACCCGACCAGACGCGGCTCTCCCGATTCTACGAACGGCTCCGCGAAGGCCGCCTCTCCACGACCCGCTGTCCGCACGACGGCGAACGGCATTGGCCGCCCCGGACGGCCTGCCCGAAGTGCCACTCGGAGGAACTCGAGTGGTTCGACCTTCCTGAGACCGGCACGATCTATGCCTTCAGCGCGGTGCTCGGCGGCGCGCCGCTCGGCCTCGAGGAAGGGGTGCCGTTCGCGGTCGGCCTCGTCGACCTCGACGGCGACGCATTGCGCCTGTTCGGGCGGATCGAAGGCAAGCCGTGGACCGAGCTCACGATCGGCGGCCACGTCCGGGTCGAGCCGTTCGACCTCGCGGACGGCCGGGTCTTCTATCGGTTCCGCACTGTCGATTGACGGCGCCGGCTCGCGTGGGTCCGGCGACGTCGTCCGCGCGGTTTTTCTGACGGCCGGTCGACCTCGGACGGGCAGCCTATTTATACACGCCCCAGGTCTCGCGCGCCGCCGGTTCGGGGAGAGCCGCGGGGATGGAGTCGTCGAAAAGTGGATGGTGGCGCCGCCACGGCTGGACGGTCGCCATTCTCCTCGGCGCGTTCGCGATGGCGTTCGCCGTCCGGACGATCTGGACGTACCCGATCATCCAACAGTTCGGGCCGCTCTACAGCTACGCCGGCGGCTCGGACTCGTACTACCACTCGCGCGTCACGACGTACATCATCCTGAACCACCAGAACCTCGTCTTCGACCCGCTGCTCCACTACCCCGTTGGCGCGTACAACCCGCGGGAGCCGCTGTTCGACTGGATGAACGCGCTGCTCGGGATGGTCTTCGCCCCGCTCTGGGGCGGGAACGCCGTCACGGCCGCGGCCTGGTTCCTCGACCTCCAGGCGCCGCTGTGGGCGGCGCTGGGCGTCTTCCCGGTCTACCTCATCGGTAAGGAGGTCAGCGGCCGCCGGATGGGCCTGATCGCGGCGGTGATCTTCCCGTTCCTGAGTGCGAACATCGATTCGTCGATCTTCGGGTACGCGAACTATCTGTCGTTCTACACGTTCGTCATCCTCGTCACCGTCTACGCGTACATTCGTACGGTCAAGGCGGTCGGGTCGCACCGGTACGTCGAGAGCTACCGGCATCCGTCCCAGTACGTACCGGCGCTGCGGGCGTTCTGGTATCGCGAGCGCACGGCGGTGAAGTGGGCCGTCTTCACCGGCGTCTGCCTCGGCGCGCTCGCGCTCGCCTGGCAGGGGTACACGTACGCCGTCGCGGTCATCGGCGTCTCGGTGCTGATCGCGATGATCGTCGAGCGGATCCGTCGCGTCGATTCGTTCGGGCTGTACGTCGTGACCTGGATCATCGGGCTCGTCGGTTTCCCGATGGCGATCCCGTACTACCTCGTGCAGCACCAGTTCGCGACCTGGTTCGACCTTCCCTTGCTGCTCTACTTCGGCGTGCTGGCGCTCCTCTTGCCGTTCCTCTTGATGCGGGACATCCCGTGGGTCTTCTCGATCCCGTTCCTGGGCCTTCTCGTCGTCGGGGCCGGGGCGTTCCTCGCGGTCTTCGAGCCGACCTATTTCACGAACATCGTCACGGGCCAGGGCTACTTCGCGAAGACGCTGATCTACTCGACCGTCGCGGAGGCGCAAGCCCCGTCGATCGACGAGCTGGTCGTCGGGTACGGGGTGGTGACGTTCTTCCTCGCCTTCGTCGGGCTCGCGATCTTCCTGTTCCTGCTCGCCCGGGGGAGGTTCAAGCGCCACCACATCGTCTTCGTCGTCTTCGTGATCCTGTCGATCTACCTGCCGATCTCCGCGGCGAAGTTCTTCCTCCTCGGGTCGCCCGCCTTCGCGCTGTTACCGGCGGAGCCGATCAAGCGGGCGCTCGACGTCGGGAGCTACGGGGAACTCCGCCGGAACGTGGCGTCGCTGTCCGACCGGGGCAGCCAGGCCGCGGCGTTCCGCAAGTCGTTCAAGCCGCGCCATGTCCTCGTCCTACTCCTCGTCCTCGTGATCGTCCTGCCGAACGTCTGGGTCTCGATCGACGCGGGGATCCCCGGCAACACGAAGGACGGGATCTCCGCGCAGGTCTACGACACCCTCCCGTCGTTCCTCAAG
The DNA here is from genome assembly GCA_030039995.1 of Thermoplasmata archaeon. Taxonomy (GTDB): domain Archaea; phylum Thermoplasmatota; class Thermoplasmata; order Lutacidiplasmatales; family UBA184; genus Lutacidiplasma. Next base: position 5,312 of record JASHUL010000206.1, on the reverse strand, counting down.
GGGAACAGCTCCACCGCGGACAACTACTTCGGCGCGGCGGGGACCTCGATCGACACGTCCAACCAGTACGACAGCGCCGGGTACAACTGGCTCGCCGAGCAGGACACGAATCTCCAGGTCTCTCAACGCCCGGCGGTCGTCAGCTGGTGGGACTACGGGTTCCAGACGATCGACCAGGGCAATCACCCCAGCGTCGCCGACAATTTCCAGAACGGGATCGACCCCGCGGGGCAGTTCCTCCTCGCGCAGAACGAGTCCAGCGCCATCGCGGTGCTCGCGACGACGCTGCTCGCCGCCGAGGCGTCCAAGACCGGACAGCCGTACCTCCCGCCGGCACTCAATACGATCCTCGCGGGCGACGGGCTGAACCTGACGCAGCTGCACAACTACATGGTCAACGAGAGCTACGACGTGCGCCTCGTCGAGGCGAACCCCGATCGGTACCTGCCGGTCAACCCGAGCACGTTGACCGCGGACAACGCGATGTACATGGCGATGACGTACTTCATCGCGACATCGCAGACCCTGAGCGGCGTCGCGAAGATCTACGATGACGTCCAGCAGTACACCGGCTGGTCGATCCGCTACGACCTCGCCGACAGCCGGCTGATCCCGTTCAGCGGTGAGGACACTGGCATCTACTACGCGCCGGCGGACCTCACGGGCCGCGTGATCAACTCCGCCGGCCTACCGGTTTCGTACTTCAACGTCACCGTCCTGGGTTCCGACGGGAACTACTACCCGCTCGGGGACGTCCCGGCCGACGTCTCCGCCGTGAATTACTACATCAATTATTTCGCGCCGTTCTACAACTCGATGATCTACCGGACGTACTTCGGGTACAACGGTACCGACGTCGGGATGTCCGGCGGGATCCCCGGCCTCGAGGGGTCCGTGGCGAGCGACCCCGTCGAGCCCGGATGGATGCTGAACCACTTCGAGGTCGTCTACCAGACCGCCTACTACTGCGACAACGCGACGGTCGCGAAGACGGACCCGAGCTGCTTCGTCGCGACCAACACCCCCGAGGCGAAGCGCCTCGCGGCGAGCGGGGTCGGGGTCGCGAACACGTCGGCCGATATGTACTTCCAGGGCGGCGAATCGATGCTGGAGTACTATCCCGGTCAGACGGTCTACGGCGACGTGCACCTCGCGAACGGCGCCCCGGTCGGCGGGGCGCGCGTCACGGTCTTCGACCAGTGGGGGATCCCGCACATGACGGTCACGACGGCCCCGGACGGCTCGTTCTCGGTGATCCTGCCCCCGGGCAACGACACGCTGAACGTGACGATGGGCACGTTCGAGGGATTGAGCCAGCAGGACAACATCCTCCTGAAGCAGGTCAACATCACCGTCCCCAACGCGATCGGCCTCTCGTTCAACGCACCGAGCGTCCAGGAGCTGATCACGATCCCGTCGGGCCGGGCGTCGGGGATCGTGTACTTCAACACGGCCAACAACTCGGAGTATACCTACACGGACCCGCTCCTCTCGGGCGCCCAGGTGATCCTCTGGGGCCCGGGGAACCTGACGAAGCTGACCGCCACGACGGACGCGAGCGGGTCGTTCGCCCTCGCGAACGTACCGCCCGGCGTGTACCACTTCAACGTGATCTACAACGGGTACAACTACTCCCAGCCGTCGTTGACCGTGACGGCGAGCGGCATCACCAACGCGACCGCGGGATTGACGGCCGGCACCGTCTCGGGTCACGTCTTCACGTCGACCGGCGCGGCCGCGAACGGCGCGGTCGTCGCGCTCGGCAACGCGGCCGGCACGAACTTCCGGAACACGACCAACGCGACCGGCAACTTCACGATCTCGGGGTTCGTGCCCGGCAACTACACCCTCTCCGCGAGCCTTCCGGGGACCTCCGAGCGGTCGGTCGGGGTACGCCTCGTGCTCGACTCCCCGAGCGCGGGAGCCGACCGGAACCTGACGCTCGCGACGACGTCGACCGTCTCGGTCACGGTCTCCGCCAACGGCGCACCGGCGGTCGGGGTGCCCGTCCAGTTCTTACCGTTCTCGTCGTACGAGAACGCGTCGGTCTCTCCGCTCGAGGAGATCGCGGAAGCCGGCGCGAACGGGACGACCGCGATCACGGGCTCGAACGGGGCGGTATCGCTCGCCCTTCCGGTCGGCAACTACTCGGTGAACGTCCTCGGTTTCGTCGGGTCGAGGCTCTACGCGGGAGTCGGCCAGATCGCCGCTTCGACGCTCAACCCGGCCGCGACGATCGGGCTGACGCTCTCGCCGGCGATCGCGCTGACCGGCTCGGTGGCGAGCGTGGCCCCGCCGATCAACTCCACCGCGACCGCCGTCATCGCGTACTCGAGCTCGGGGGCGCCGGTCACGACCTGGGCCTCGGCGAGCGGCGCCTACACCTTCTACCTGCCGGCGGGGAGCTACTCCCTCCTCGCGCTGCAGGGACCGAACACGACCGTCGGCACGATGTACACCGCGCTCTCCTCGGTCTCCCTCTCCTACCCGACCACGGTGAACCTCCGTCCGACCGTCGCGGTCGCGGCCAGGTTCTTCGTCGGTACCGCGACGAGCACGAACGTGCTCGTTCCGGCGGCCGGAGCGCGGGTGACCGTGTCGGCCGGGTCCGGCGGGCCGACGGTCACGACGCTCTCGGGGGCGGACGGCACCGCCGTCGTCTACGTGCCCGCGACGCTGCCGCTGCCCGCGACCTCGTACTGCGTCGCCGCGGGGCTGAGCGGGTTCGTCAGCTCGTCGGAGTGCGGGATCTCTCCGAACGGTCTCGCGGCGATGTCGCGCTTCTCGCTCGCGCTCAGCACGGTCGCGGTGACGATCACCGCGTCGGGGGTACCGTCGGGTACCTCGATCACGGTGAACGTCACGGCCGAGAGCGCCACGGCCACGGGGATCGTCCTTACGGGAGGCCCGACGTGGACGGTCGGGCTCACCCCGGGCACGTACTCGCTCACCGGTTGGGCCGGCACGTCCTCGGGGAGCGTGCTGTACCTACCGGTCGGCGCATCCAACGCGACGATCGCCTTCGGAGCCACGACCGCCGCGTTCTCGCTCCCGCTCGCGTCCCAGCAGAGCTCGGTCGGGACGATCTCGCTCCCACCGAGCGGCGCCCTCCAGGACGTCTCGGTCACGCTCTACTCGTCGTCGTTCAACGAGACGGTGAACGGCACCGTCTACACGACCCGTTTCTACGCCCCGACGGGGACGTATTCCGCGTACTCGATCGTCGAGGCCGGTTCCACGATCTACAGTCTCCTGACCCCGGTGACGATCGCCTCGGACGGCACGACGACCCCGACCCTTGCGCTCACCACGGCCGGACTCGAGCTGACCGGGACCTTGAAGGGCTCGAACGGAGCGGTCGTCCCCCTCACGACCACGGCGACGCTGACCAGTGCGACCGGCGCGGTCGCACTCGTACCCGTGAAGAACGGCACGTTCCAGGCGCCGTTACCGGGGAGCCAAACGTACGGCGTGGTCGTGTCGGGCACGCAGCTCTTGACGTCGTCCACGGGAAGCTACTATCGTTCCTGGGTCAACGCCCCCGGCGCGGCGTGTACCCTCGCGAGCGGGAGCACCAGCTGCAACGTGCCGATGGTCGGCACGACCCAGCTCGTCTGGCTGAACGGAACTCTTTCCGCGACCGGGGTCCCCGGCTTGGTTTCCGGCACCGTACGCCTCTACGGTCCGTCGGGCGACGCGAGCGTGATCAGCGTCACCGCGACCAACGGCACCTTCTCGGCCCGGGTGCTCCCGGGCTCCTACTCGCTCTACGCGACCGGCGGGGGGGCCAGCAGCCCGCTCGCGGGCTTCGCGAGCGCGACCGCGTCGCTCGAGTCGACGGGTACCGTGTCGGTCGTGCTCTCCTCGACGTGGACGGCGACCGTCTCCGTGTCGGCTCCGCTCGACTCCGCGCCGTTACTGGGGCTCGTGAACCTGACGGTCCGCAACGCGTTCGGCGTCGTGGCCGTGTACACGAACGTCACGACCACGTCGGCGCTGCTCCTCGCGCTGCCGCTCGGCACCTACACCGTCACGGCCCGGTCGTTCGGTGCGCCGAACGGGCTCCTCGCGAACGCGACCGCGACCACGTCCGTCTCGGTGATCCGAGGGAACGTGGGGGCGACCCTCGCCCTGCAGTACAACTACGTTTCGGCCGTCGCCGCGACGATCGTCGGGACGACGCACGCGACCGTCACGTCGCCCGGCACCGCCTCGTTCGCGTTCTCGATCCGGAACTCCGGGAACATCGCCGTGACGGTCCGCCCGGTCGGTAGCCCCGCCTACTGGGGCTTCACGTTCTCGATCGGTAACGTCACGCTGTTGCCCGGTACGTCGGGCGGGACGGTCACGGGCACCGTGGTGATCGACGTGCCCGCGCTGACCCCGAGCGTACATCCAGCGGTCGTCATCAGCTTCGAGCTGGTGAACGGGACCTCCATCGGGTCGTTCTCGCCCACGGTCAACGTCGTCGCCTACTACGGGCTCGCGGCCGGGGCGACGGCGAGCTCGCCGCCGCAGGTCGGGATCGACCACGCGATCGTGCCGTTCTACCTCTCGAACACGGGCAACGTGCTCGAGTCGGTGCGCCTCTCCGTCGTCAATGCGCAACAGCTCGCCGCGCAGGGGTGGAGCGTCTCGTTCCGCAGCATCTCGGGCGCGCTCTCCTCCAACGTCGTGTCGGTCGACGCGTATACGAACACGACGTACTCGGTCAACCTGACCTCCACGTCCTCGATCTTCTTACCGATCGGTGAGGTGACGGTGCAGGGCTCGGTCCTGAACCAGAGCGGAGCGGTCCAGGCGATCGCGGAGCTCCCGGTCCCCATCGCGACGTTCACGACCGGCACGTCGAACGGTACCGCACCGGTCACCGTCACCGGACCGGGGGTCGGCGCGGTCCCGTCCGTGCTGCCCGACTGGGTGGTCCCGCTGCTGTCCTTCGTTCCGGCGATCGCGCTCGTCGTCGGTGTGATCACCTACCGTTGGTGGCGGAGCCGGAGGTGGACCCGGCGATGAGGGCCGCGGCCGCGCTCGCCCTGCTGGGAGTCCTCCTCGCCGCGGCCGTCCTCGGCGTCGCGAGCCCCGCCCACGCGAGCCTCGCGCCGAACGCCTCCTCGGCGACGCCCGTGACCGGCAACCTCTCGGGCCCCACGGTCCTCGGCTACAACGACAAGAGCTACTACACGATCAACGGCACGGGCGGTCCCGCGTTCGCGGCGAACGGAACCCAGGTCGGCAACGTCTCGTTCTACGCCTCGGTCACCGGAGCGAACACGACCGGGGTCTCGGTCACGCCGAGCGAATCCGGCATC
>JASHUL010000205.1 GCA_030039995.1 Thermoplasmata archaeon | reverse complement strand
GGGACCGCGACCGGCCCGGCCGGCGGCAGCTCGACCTCGGGCGCGCGCTGCAGCCAGGGCGGCACCTGGTTCGCGCCCGCCACGGCGGCCTCGACGGCCGGCGGGGGCGGCGCGGCGATCGCCGCCGCCTCGGGCTCAGGATGGGCCTGGAGGTATTGGTTCGCCCGCTTCGCGGCCTCCCCCGTCATCGGGATTGTCCGCGCGCGCGGGCGGGCGAGGAGCAGGGCGGCGCTCTCCATCGCCGTGCCGATCCGCCACATCTCCTTCCGGCGCTCCTTGCCGGCCTGATGCTCGGTGTCCTCGAGATGTCCGCGGAGCCGGGAAGCTTCGACGAGGTCGACCCGACGGCTCACCTCCCGGATCTTCTCTTCGGAATGGTCCCGGACGTACTGGAGGACGAGCGGCAGCGGGTCCTTCGCTCGCCCGCCCGAGTTCGCCGGCTTGGTCAGGTCCCGGAGCGAGACCGGAGCCGCTTCCCAGCTCTGCACCCGCTTCGTGTGGCGGTCCCCCGCCGCCTCGCGTTCGGCGACGCGCATCACCGCCAGGGCGAGCGGGATCTGTTCCGCGAACTCGTGGAGATTGACCTTGCCTTCGGGCAGGAAGTACGGGAAGACGAGGAACGCTCCGAGCGCCACGAGCGACGTCGGGAGGAGCCTCAGGAGCTCCGCGATGGCGTCCATCGCGCTCTCCCACTGCTCGGCCGCGACGATCACGACCGGTTCGGTCGTGCCTCGGTGGAAGAGGAACCCCTCCCCGACCGCCTGGTAGACCGCGGCGTCGGGCTCTTCGCGGAGCCGCTTCTCGTTCGGCCGGCCCCCCATCGAGGCCCACGCCTGAAGGACCGCGCCGCCGAAGTCGCCCGTCCCGATCAGCTGGGAGGTGTCGAGCACGAGCGTCTTCATGCCGAGCCGGGGGCGGTCCTCGGTCGACAGGAACATCCGGCCGACGCACGTGTAGCGACCGTTCCCCGCCGGGTAGAGGAACAGGTTCGGGTAGTACGAGAGCGTCTGCGCCGGGTCGGGGTCCCAGTAGTCGTGGGTGTCCGCGACGTTGACCGTCAGGTTGCCGACGAGCCGGATCGCCTCGAGTGTCTCGCGCCGCCCGGGGAACTCCTCGGGGATCGTCGTGTAGCCCGGGCTCTCGGCCTCGTTGTCGACCTGGCGGCACCAGACGACCGCGACCGGCGAGAACGCGTTCGTCGGCCGGAGCTCGATCGCGGCCATCATCCACCCTTCGTCGCGCGGCGGGCGAGGATCCGCTCGCACGCCCGCGCGAGCGGCAGGGTCGTGTTGACCATCACGGGGACGCCCAATGTCTGGGCGCCGACCGTCGGCGCCTCCTGGCCGCCCTCCCCGATGAACAGGGGATGCCCCTCCCCGGTCGAGACCGCACTCGAGACGAGGAAGACGTCGTCTTTGACGGAGATGCCCTGGCCCTCCTGGGCGACGAGGATCGTCCCCATCCCGGCGCCGTCGCGTCGGAGGAGGAAGTCCACGGGGTCGAACGAGCTCTGGAAGCTGCGGTCCCGGACCGTCTGTTCGACCTCCGAGTAGAACTCCTTCAGCTTGTCCGCTTTCGAGATCGCGATCACCAGCGGGGTGTCGTGGCTCTTCGCGTACCGGAAGACCCCTCGCGCGAGGTTGACCTGTTGCGCCTGGTCCCGTAACGACGGCAGCGCCGGCGATAGGAGTAGGATCACCGCGTCCGCCCCGTAGACGAACCGGCCGAGCAGCGTCAGTCCGCGGCGCCAGAGGTCTCGGCGGTCGGGCCGCCAGGAGTCGAAATGCGGGATGACGCGACAGCTCTTCTCAGAGACTTCCCCGTCCGCCGACTCGACCCAGAGCCGGTCGTAGGTGAAGTAGTCGGCGATGATCCCGCCGGCTTCGTCGATCGTGTTCAACTCGAGCGGCTTCGAACCGTCGCCGCCCGGGGCGCCGTAGCGGAAGCGGAGCTTCATCTCGACGAACTGATTGAACTTCGTCGGCAGGGGGTACTTGGTGAGCACGCCCTGCTCGTCCCGGCCCGCGGAGAGCTCGACCCACAGCTTGCGCCGGTCCTCCATCGGTCGGTTGACGTAGAACCGGGTCGTCGTTTCGAGACTCCCCTCGGGGTCGGTCGGGTCGGTCGTCTCGTACGTCGTCTCCTCGAGCGCGACGTCGTTCTCGAGGTCGCCGAACAGCGGGAGCTGCCCGCCGTCCGCGCGGGAGGGGATGTACAGGATCGGCAGGTTGAGACCGAAGTGGCCGGAGAGGAACCGGAAGTACGTCGTCTTGCCGGACGCGGGGATGCCGATGACGGCGATCCGGGCCGAGTCGACCGCCGGGGGTTTCGCTTCACGCTTCGCCCCGGGAGCGCGTCGGGTCTTCGTGGTGACCTTGACCGCCGGCATCGAGCCCCCTTACCGCATCTCCGCGAGGCATATCTCGATGAAGTCGAGCGCCCCTTCCACGGCCGGTCCGTTCGCCGAGAGCTCGAGACGGGCGTCCTGGAGCATGCCGAAAACGTGGTCGACCGCCTCTTCGTGCTTCTGGGCCGCGTCCTGAAGGTCGCCCGAGCCGGCGAGGCGGGTCAGCTGGTAGGTCCCGCGCAGCTCCATCAGCTTGCCGAACAGCTCCATCAGCCGCTCGCGCGTCGCCGGGTCGGTGTTCCCGAGCCGGTGCTCGGTGTCGTCGATGAAGCGGACCAGGGTCTCGGTCTCACGGTCGTTCTGCATGCGGGCCTGGAGCAGCGCGAGCCGGCGAAGGATCTTCGGCTGGGTCGCCGCCGGGAGCTTCTCGGCCTCGCCCCACGCTTGCAGGAGCGACCGGGCCGCCTCAACGACGGAGCGGTTGGAGTACTGGATGCGCGCCTCCCAGTAGAGGCGCGTGACCGGAGGAAGCACCGGGGCGGCGCCCGCGAGCAGGCTCAGGGCGACCTCGGGCTGGCCGCTCATGTACGCCTCCACGACCTCTCCGAGAGGGCCGTACCGCTCCTTGAGGTAGGCGGGGGTCGTTCCGCCGGTCGTGGTGACGACGTCGACCTCGATGTCCGGAGTCTCCGTATAGACCGCCTCGGGGCCGTTCTTCGCGGCGAGCTGGGCGGAGTTGATCCTCGAGACGGTGGCGTGCTGCTGTGGCTCCTTGAGCGCCTTCGCCGCGTTCGCCGCATGCCGGGCGAGTTCCTCGGGGTGCAGCTCCTCGATCGGTCGGTCGTCCTCGTAGCCGACGTCGAGGAACGCATTGACCATCTGGGCGAACAGTTGCGAGCCCGTGGTCACTTCCTGGAAGCTGAAGATCGCGGGTAGCCCCGTCTGGCCCGCGCGGATCCCCATCTGCGAGATCAGGTAGTTCATCCGCACCGCGTCGACGCCCTTGTCCTTCTCCACGCCGTTGCCGATCCCGATGATCTTGAGCGACACCCGCGAGGCCGCGGGGAGCATGTAGGGCACGAGGTCGATCCGACCCGGGGCGATCGCCGGACCGTTCGGCACCTGCACGTCGTACCGGGTCGACGCGTTGTCCCAGCCGTCCGTGACGAGCACGAGGTTTCCCTGGACCCCCTGGGTGCCCATCCGCAGGAGGTCCGCGCCGACCGCCAGCGCGTCCCAGATCGCGGAGCGGCCACTGGGCGTCAGCAGCGAGATCAGGTTCTCGATGTACGGCAGGTTCTCCCGATGGATTTCCGTCAGCGGCACCGCGACCCGGACGGTTTCGGTGAACGTGACGA
>JASHUL010000204.1 GCA_030039995.1 Thermoplasmata archaeon | reverse complement strand
TTCACGGCCTGGGCGAAGTACGACAACTTCGCTCGGGACGCCCGGCTCGGGGCGCGCATCGGCCGGGCGCTCGGAGTTCCTACCTGGCGACCGCGCCGGGACGGGTCGCCCGTCGTCCTCGAGGGCGGAGCGATCGACGTCAATGGGGCCGGGTCGCTGCTCGCGACCGAGGAGTGCCTCCTCGGCTCGACGCAAGCGAGGAATCCGGGCCTCGGCCGGGCGGAGCTCGAGGGATTCTTCGCCGACTATCTGGGGGTCGAGCGAGTCGTCTGGCTCGCGCGGGGGATCGTCGGGGACGACACGCACGGTCACATCGACGACGTCGCGCGCTTCGTGAACGAACGCACCGTCGCCGTTGCCCGGGAGCCGAGGACCGACGACCCGAACCACGCCCCGCTCGAAGAGAACTTGGGACGCCTGCGGGGCGCCCGGGACGCGGACGGCCGATCGTTCGAGGTGGTCGAGCTGCCGATGCCGAGCCCGATCCTGTACTCCGGCCAGCGAGTGCCGGCGAGCTACCTGAACTTCTACATCGCGAACGAAACGGTCCTGGTGCCGACGTTCAACGACCCCGCCGACCGGGTCGCCCTGAACGCCCTCGCCTCCGCGTTCCCCGACCGAACGGTCCGCGGGATCCATAGCGGGGACCTGATCTGGGGACTCGGGTCGGTGCACTGCTTGACGCAGCAGGAGCCGGCGGCCTAAGGGGACTCCGCGTCCCGCGTCCGCCCGAGGGCGACCCGACGGGCCTCCCCGATCGCGGCGACGACCGAGGTCGCGGAGAGCTCTCGTCCGAGGCGGAACTCGGTCCCGTCGATCGCCACCCCGGGGATCTCCACCCGGTCCCCGTATCCGATCGACATCGAGAAGGACCGGGACTCCACGGAGCGCACGTCGCGCAGAGAACGCGAGAACTCGTCCTCGGGCGTCGCTCGACGTACCCCGAACCTCGAGCGTCGCGGCACGAAGTAGCACCGGTCCCGGGTCAGGCGAAGGACCCCCACCGTCCCCTTCGTGGCCCCGGGAAGGACGCGCTCGGCCGGCCACTCGGCGAGCGTAGCCTCGGGCGACGGGGCCGCCATCTCAGCGCTCCTCTCCGAAGAGCGGGGGACGCGCGGCACGCTCCGCGGGTCGGTAGTGAGCGTACCAGAGGAGCGCGGCGACGGCCGAGGCCAGAGCGCCCCCGACGATCGTGTCGAGCACTCGGGTCTCCGCGAGCACCACCCCGGCCGGGAAGTCGAGGTTCAACAGCACGATGACGAACACGGTCAATCCGATCGAGTAGAGCAGGTAGTTGACCCGCTGCACGGCGAAGAACAGGAACGCGAACGCGAGGAGGAGGATCCCCTGGACCGGCGCGGGCACGAGGGAGAGCGTGATCCCGGCGCCCAGCGCCGCACCGATGACGGTCCCCACGACGCGCGCCACCCCGGTCTCGAGCGTGTCGGAGTAGCGGGCACGGAGGACGACCACGACCGTCAACATCACCCAGTAGTCCCGAGCGAGGCCGATCTCCAACGCGAGCGCGAGCCCGACGGCCGCGGTGACCCCGACCGCGAGCGCGTGGGGCCACTCGGGGAGCTCCCCAACCGCCGGGGCGGTCGCGGACGGGTCCCGGTCGGGCCACGGGCGGTTCATTCCCCGGAGCAGGAGGAGGTGCGCGACGAGCCCGACGACGGCGAGTCCGCCGCCGACGAGCGCGAGCTCTCCCCGGTCGAGCGCGGCCGGCACGGAGCCGCCGGGAAGTCCGACCCCGATGACGAACATCGCGGACGCGACCATCGACAGGTTCGCCGAGCTCGGGATTCGGTTCGCGAGGTGGACGACCGTCAGCACCACCGCCACGAGCGGGATCTCGACCCAGCCGAGGGTCCCGACGAGCGTACCGAGGAGGAGGAGCCCCGAGTTCAGGCCGAGCGCCCAGAGGCTGCGCGCGAGCCGCTCGCGCGCGGACCCCCGCACCTGGACGAGCAGTACGTTGAGCGCGCCGATGGACACGAAGACGCCGTCGCTGACGAGGTGCGTCGTCACCCCGAGCGCGATCGGCACCGCCAGGACGACGACCGAGCGGACCGCATCGCTCCAGAGGAACACCGAACGGTCGACGTGCGTGATCCGCCGTTCGAGCCGGGCTCCGGCGGCAGCGAGCCCCCCGTCGGTCAGACGATCCCCCGGGAGCCCACCGCGCCCCAGGGAATGAACCCCGTGCTCGAGCGCGGGGGAGTCAGCGATTCACGGTGGCCATCGCGCTCGCGCCGTAGCGCGCGCCGGCGACCTCGCCCGGAGGGACCGCCGACTCGATCGCGCGCAGGTCGTCGGACGTGAGCTGCAGGTCGACGGCGCGCACGTTCTCGTCGAGGTACGACCGGCGCTTCGTCCCGGGGATCGGGACGACGTGCGGGTCGCGCGTCAGCAACCAGGCGAGCGCGAGCTGGGCGGCGGTCGAGCCCTTCGCTGCCGCGAGTTCCTCCAGCCGGCCCACCAGGGCAAGGTTCCGCCGGAAGTTCTCCTCCTCGAACCGCGGCAACGTCCGGCGGAAATCGTCGTCGCCGAGGGCGTCCCGTTGCCGGACCTTTCCCGACAGGAACCCGCGGCCGAGCGGGCTGAACGGGACGAGGCCGACGCCGAGCTCGCGGCAGGTGTCGAGGACCCCGTGCTCCGGGTCCCGAGTCCAGAGGGAGTACTCGCTTTGCACGGCGGTGATCGGGAAGACCGCATGGGCCCGACGGAGGGTCGCCCCGCTCACCTCGGAGAGCCCGAGGTGGCGGACCTTCCCCTCGCGGACCAGCTCGCCCATCGCGCGCACGGTCTCCTCGATCGGGGTCTTCGGGTCGACGCGATGCAGGTAGTACAGGTCGATCGTGTCCACGCCGAGTCGGCGGAGGCTCGCGGCGCACGCCTCCCGGACGTGCTCCGGGCTCCCGTCGATCGTTCGGGCGCCGGAGACGGGGTCATCCACGAATCCGAACTTCGTCGCAAGGAAAACCTCCGACCGCCGCTCGCGGATCGCCCGGCCGACGAGCTGTTCGTTCGCCCCCTCCCCGTACGCATCCGCCGTGTCGAGGAACGTGACGCCGAGGTCGAGGGCGTGTTCGATCGTCGCGATCGACTCCGCTTCGTCTCCCGTGCCGTAGCTTTGGCTCATCCCCATGCACCCGAGGCCGATCGCCGACACCGTGGGGCCGTCGCGGCCGAGACGACGCTGCTGCATCGCTGCCCTCGCGCCCCGGCACAGGCGCCGCCGCCTTTCAGGATTCCGGCGCCCGGGCCGATCGCAGGCCGCCGCGCATCCGCTCGAGGATCTCGCCGAGCCGCTTGTTCACCTCGACCGTGATCGCTTCCCGATCCTCCGGCCGACGGATCATCAGGGTGAGGACGAGGTCCGTCGATTGCGCGGTGACCGCCTTCGTCGTGATCACCGGCGGAAAGCGGGGGTCGAGGCGTACGCGGAGCTTCGTGAGCGACTTCAACAGGTCGCTCTCGAACGTCGGCAGGTCGACCGTCGCGCTCAGGGACACCGGGATCACGAGCTCCTTCCACTTCTGCGGGGAGGTGTTCACTACGACGTCCCGGATCAGCGCCACGTTCGGCACCGAGATCAATTGGTCGTTCTCGGAAAGGAGCACCGTCGTCATCGGGTTGATCTCGATGACCTTGCCCGAGACCCCCTGGACGAGGATCGTGTCCCCGACCTTGAACGGGGTGTAAATGTCCGAGAAGTACTTCGCGCCGTAGTTGCTGAGCGGCTCGCGCAGCGCGACCAGCACCGTGACGCCCAGCAGGCCGATCACGAGCAGGATCACGGTCGGGTTCAATCCGACCGCCTGCAGGACGAGCGTCCCACCGATCACCGCGACGACGACGACCCCGAGGCGACGGGCGGTCCGCGCCATCTGGGGCGTGCTCTGACGCATCAGTCCGCCGATGATGAGGTCGGTCACCCAGGCGACGACGACCGTCACCACAACGATGACGAGGACGGGGAAGTACGGGGCGAACCAGACCCAGAGCGTGCCGAGCCCCACCATCTACGCCTCGGTGACCTCGACGAGCATCTCCTGCTCGGCGCGGGCCGCCGTCTCGAGCGAACAGAGGCGGGAGGCGGTGTGCCCGTTCCGGGACAGCCGGGCCCGCAGCTTTCCCGAGCGGTCGGCGAGGAGGGCCCGCATCTTCTTCGCGAGGTCCCCGGCCCGTTCGGGGTCGAAGAGCAGTCCGTTGACGCCGTCCCGAATCAGCTCCGAGATCCCGGCCCGGTGGGTGACGATCGCCGGCTTCCCGTGCAGCCAGCTCTCGACCGCAACGAGTCCGAACCCCTCCCGCACGGACGGGAGGACCGTGAACCGGCACCGCTCGTACAAGCAGTCGAGGTCCTCCTGCGGGAGGTGCCCGGTGAAGACCACGCGATCCTCGAGGTGCCGCTCGCGGACGAGGCTCTCGAGGTGCTCGCGCCAGGACGCCGATTTCGACAACCCGAGGCCGGTCGCAGAGCCCGAGAAGCTGCCGTTCCCGACGAGCACGAGCTTGAGCCGGGGGTACTCCTCGGCCAGCTCGGCCACCGCGTCGATCGCGAGGTCCTGGCCCTTGATCGGGTCCATCCGGGCGACGACGAGCGCGACCACATCTCGGGGCCGGAGCCCCAGCCGCTCGGCGGTCGCCGTGACCGTGGCGCGCGACGGCTGACCGTAGTCGGCCGGGTCGAGGTACGGGTAGAGCCGAACGACCTTGCCCTGCGGACGGAGCGCCTGCAGGGAGTCGGCGTACTTCTCCGCGCTGACGACGATCACGTCGTAGCCGTCGAGATACGTCGTGAGCAGCGCGCGCCACTGCTCGGGGATCGCCTCCACGTCGAACGGAATGTGCCAGCGGAAGATCTTCGGCTTCAGCGAGCCGAGCATGTGCCCCACCGGCATCTGCTGGAAGTCGTGGACGTAGAAGACGTCGAAGTCGTGGCGCTGGTCGAGCTCGCGGATCAACTCGGCCGTGCTGCGATTGTAGTACGCGTACTCGGCGAACGCCTCGGTCCAGAACAGGTCGTCGTGCCGCTCTTTCGGGTCGAGCTCGTGGATCCGGCTCCAGATCGCCTCCTTGACCTTTCCGTAGCCGGCCATTCGCTCGACATCGATCGTCACGTTGTGCAGGGTCATCGCCCCGAGGCGCACGGTCGGGGGCGCTTTCGGGTTCAGCGCGACCCAGTGGGCGTCCGAGAGGACGCCCTCCTTCAGCAAGCGGCGCACGAGGGGATAGACCATCCGGGTGACGCCGCCCGGAGAGAACCGGTAGTCGACCCCTTCCCGAAGGGTCCCGAGGTCCGTCGGGTCACGTGACGCCGGGTCGAGCAGGTCGCCCTGGTACGGGCGCAGGAACTGCACGAGCGGGGTTTGCGTGTTGATGCAGAGCGACAAGGACGCCACGCGAAAACCCCCCACGAGGCACGAGAGTCGATGTCGACGAAGGGTCTTAGCGATTGTCGCAGCGCGACCGCAGCGACCGCGCGCTCGCCGATGGGACAAGAGTTCATGTAGGATAGCCCGGAAAATCCGGCACCGGACGCCCGCACGGAGGATCGGGAGGCAAGGGCGTCGGACCGAGGAACACAACGAGAGGGTGGGGAACGATGGACCACGCGAACGAGCGGGAGATGGGTCACCTCTTCGGACTGATCGGCGGGATCTTGGTGATCGCGGGCGGGCTCTTCGCGACCGCGTTCGGGGTCACCGACCTGGTGCTGGGCCACGTCGCGCCGGCCGCCGCTGC
>JASHUL010000203.1 GCA_030039995.1 Thermoplasmata archaeon | reverse complement strand
CCAGCCGTCGGCCGTTATCAGGAGTTGCCGAAGCACTCGTGAGTCTCGAGACAACTTCCCCTGCCTGCGGGGGTCGCCGGTGCAGAGATCCAGCAGAAACTCCTGTTCGGCTCCGGAAAGTATTGACACAAACTCGGCGTAGAGTCGGTAATCTTGGGCGGGCTCACGAACGACTCCCTGCGGTTGAGAATCTACATCGGTTGGGACCTTGGGGGCCCACCACTCGCGCCCGACGACTCTAACCCCGACGGCGCTCCCGCCGCCCATGTTTCGGACGACAAGCCGAAAGCCTTCGCCAGCGGCGTGAGGAAAGTGGATGTGAAACGGACTGGTAATGATCGGCTCCCAACGCGAGGCCCCGGTCGTCTGCGATACAACCTGTCTGCTGAATTCAATCTCGAGTCGTGGCGCTACCAACGCTCGACGAGCGCGCGCCGCCAGCAGTGCTTGGGCGACGGCAGCGTACGCCAGCGTAAGGGTTCCAAGGGCGAGCAGACTCGAAATCGCATCGCTAACGCTGACTCCCAGCTGTGTTCGAGTGTCGAGCGCTGCGACCAGGAAGAAAAGGGCAAACCCGTACAGGACAGCAAACGTTACGGCGATGAGGGGCGCATTTGAGAGAAAGAGCCGTTCAGACCAAGCCGATCCACTTGGCTCTTTGCGTGTCTTCGCGGGCAAAGCCGGCGCCCCCAGTCTCGCGACGAATTGGGTACCGATAAATCAAGACTGCCCGCGCGCCCCATTTCAAGGGCGAAGACAGCACGGCAGGACGTGTGACGTTGGGGCTAAGCCCAATGGGGCGTTGCTGCGCTTCGGAAAGCCTTCATTTGAATCTCGGTGCAACCCCGATTGCGCCTGTGATTTCAGGCGCTGAAACGCCGCGGTCACATGCCTTGGGGTGTAGCCTCTTGGCCAGTACTACCGGCGCTGGGGGCTCGTCGCTAGACGGCTGTGTGGGGTATCGCCTGCACTCCGACCGTAGCCGCCCCCTCCTGGCGTCTCGAGGACCACTTCCGTACCAGCCTCAAACTCGCGAGAAAACTTGCTCTCGAGCAGCGTCACCCGGGCTCCTCGCCGTACGGAGGCCCTGCCCGGGTGGCCAGGCTCGCCTCCGTTTGCGCCCGAGGGGGGGACACGGAAGCGGTCCGCCAGAAGCGAGACGCGGCTGGCTTCCAACAGGCGGAAGGCTCGCACGATACCATCGCCCCCCGCCCCCTTGCCTTGTCCCCCGGACCCCTTTCGAATCTCGTACCGCGTGAATTCAAGGGGGTAAGCGATCTCCGCTACCTCGATCGGGGTGTTGAGCGTGTTCGTCATATTGGTGTGTACTCCGGATACCCCCGGCCCTTCCGGGCGTCCCCCCGAGCCGCCTCCAATCGTCTCGTAGTACGCCCACGGCCTACCCGACGGGCGGTCTCCGCCCAACATCAGATTGAACATTGTCCCGGCCGAGTCGGCGGGCAGCGGTTCTGGCACCAGTCGGGCCAGCGCGCGGAGGGCAACATCGGCCACACGCTGGGCAGTCTCAACGTTGCCTCCGGAGACGGCGGCCGGCCGCCTTGGGTTCACCAAACTGCCCCGCGGAGCCCGTACCCGGAGGGTCTCGTAGAACCCCTCGTTCGTCGGGAACTCGGTCCGGAGAGCGGCTCGGACCGCGAAGGCGGTGGCGGAGAAGGTCACCCCGTACACCGCGTTCAGAGGAGCCGCGACCTGAGATGTGGTGCCCTCGAAGTCCGCTTCGATCGAGCTCCGACCGGCCTGGAGCGTTAGCCGGATTTCAAGCTCCCGAGTACCGAGCTCTAGGACGTCCCGAGCGGACGCCTTGCCGCGCTTCATCCGACGATAGCCCGACCGAACGAGCTTGCGGGTGCGTTGTCGTGCTTCCTCCCAACCGTCTCGCACCTGAGTGGGGCCGAACCGGTCCAGAAGTTGGCGAACGCGCTCGATCCCGAGCCGATTGGCCGCAATCTGAGCCTGGAGGTCGCCTAAGGAGGTGCTCGGGTCCCGCACGTTCGCTCCGAGCAACGAGAAGGCCGTGCGGTCGAGTTCGGAATCTCGGACGATGCGCGTCGGTGGAAGGACGACCCCTTCTCCGAACAGGTCCCGGGCTTCGGGATTCAAACTTCCGGGGACTGCACCCCCGACGTCAACGTGATGGGCTTTGTTCGTGACGTACGCCACCCGTTGCCCATGATGATGAACGGGAGCTAGGACCATGAGGTCGTTGAGGTGGGTACCCGAGATGTACGGGTCGTTGACGAGCACCATCTCGCCCTCCTCCAGATCGAGGGCCCCCGCTCGCAGCTCGGGCAATAACTGAGTGACCCCCACCACGAACGAACCGAGGTGAACCGGGATGTGCTCCGCTTGGGCCGCGATCGTGCCTTCCGGGGTCACGACGGCCGTGCTGTGGTCAAGGCGCTCGCGGATGTTGGGCGAGAGCGCGGACCGTCGGAGCGCTACGCCCATCTCCTCGGCTACGAACTCGGTCGCCTTTGCCACGAGTTCCCACTCCCTCGTCACGACCCCTCCTGCCAGAGTCGGAGCTGCCCCTCGGGCAGCACGGTCACGCGCCAGGACGCAGGCACGTACGTAGTGGTACCATACTCCTCAATGGCCAACGGGCCGGTCGCGCTAGTCCCGGCGACCAGTCCTTCCCGTTCACAGCTCTTGATGACTCGTTTCCGCCCCCTGCGCAAGAGGGTACGTTCGCCCCAGTTAGGTGAGCCCTTCGGCTGGAAGTTCAAGCTTGGCCTCTTCCTGTTTCGAACCGCGAACACTCGAAGGGTCACGAGCTCGACTTCCCGGTTCATTCGGAACCCGAACGTTCGCTCATGCAGGCGTTCAAAATCATGGATGACACTCTCCCGTATCGGTGGGCCGAGGGGAACCGAGAGCTCGGACCCCTGGCCTTCGTAGCGGCAGTCCACTGAGCTCAGAAAGCTGTCCGCGTCTACACTTTGTCGGAGGCTGGCCTTCAGACGCCGGTACGCTCTCGCAAGATCCCCCGGAAACGCTACACGGGCTTCGAACCGCCAGTCGGATACCAACAGCCCGGTGGCACTCAGCACCCCGGGGTCCCGAGGAATTAGGATCTGCCGGATACCGATCTCTTCGGCGATCGCGGCCGCATGCTGGGGTCCGGCGCCGCCAAACGCCACGAGCGTGAACGACCGTGGATCTACGCCACGTTCCACGGTGACGATACGGATCGCCCGCGCCATCTCGAGGTTCGCGAGCGCCAGCGCCTGTTCGGCGACGAGCTCGGCGGGTCCCAGAGTGGCGAGGGCACGAGCGGCAGCCCGAACGTCCAACGCCATCGACCCCCCAAGCAGGCGGGGCGCCAGGACTCCGGTCACAAGGTTGACGTCCGTGAGAGTCGGAGCGGTGCCACCGCGACCGTAGGACGCGGGTCCGGGCTCGG
>JASHUL010000202.1 GCA_030039995.1 Thermoplasmata archaeon | reverse complement strand
GGAGGACGCCGCCCCCGGCCGCGCGCCCGCACCGGCCCGCGCGGCGTAAAACGGGTTTGCCCGGCGCCGAAAGAGACGTTTAAACCCCGGCCGGCCTCCTCGGGACGATGCCGCGTTCGACCCTGAGCCCGCTCGCGGAGGGGTTGGGGGGACTCCGCCGGGGCGGCGCGGTCACGGAGCTCCTCTTCCTGTACGAGTGTACGACGCTCGAACCGACCCAGCTCCGCCCGATCGCCGACGCGCTGGGGCTCACGGTCCAGGCGGTCTCTCACTCCTACCGTGCCCTGGCGCGGCGGGGACTGGTCGAACTCCGCGAGGGGCGGTACCGTCCGACCGTACGGGGGGTCGCCACCCTTCACGAGAGCCTCGGTCGGCTGGGCGAGGAGGTTCGGGCGCGCCTCGACCGTCTCCACGTGATCCGCTCGTGCCGGGCGATCGCCCTCGCCCCGGTGACGGTCGGTCAGCCGGTCAGTCTCGAACTCGTCGACGGCTTGCTCTCGGCGCGCCCGGGCGGCGCGGGGGCCTCCCGGGGCCGCGTGGTCCGGGGCGGTCGGAAAGGCGCCCTGATCGAGGTCGGTGACCTGGAAGGGATCGTCCCGCTGGTCCCCGGTGCGGTCCACGTACGGACCTTGACCGACGACGACCTGCGCGACGAGCGGCTCCGGGCGCGGGTTCGGGCGGCGCTGAAACTGCGCCCGGGCGAGGTGGTCGGAGCGCACGGACTGGAAGCGTACCACGCCGTTCGAGCGGCCGCCGGCGGTCCGGTCGTCCGATTCGCCGTCGCCGCGGCCGCGCAGGAGGCGTCCCGACTGGGCGTGGACAGCACCGTCTTCGTGATGGCCCACGAGCTTCCGAGGTTCCTCGCCGAGTTCGGTGGAACTCGGCCCCCCACGCTCGACGTGACGGCACTACCCGGTCGCCGCGGCCGGTGACGGACCGGCCGACGATCTGGGGAGCCCGAGGGCGACCCGAAGGCGATCGACCAGCTCGTCGACCGACGCGACGGACCGGCCCCCGCCCGATCGGATCTCGTCCACGAGCCGCGTCGCCGCGCCCGCGGTGAAGTCCCACGGGGGCGCGGCCGGTCGTTCCAGCACGAAGGTCGGGGTCCGGTCGACGAACGGGACGACGTCCTCCAGGTTGGCGAGGTTCGACGGCCCGACCGCGAACGCGGTCACGACGATCGCCCGCGCCGCGCCGAGCAACTCCCGATGCCGTGCCCGTACCTCGGGTCCGAGCGGCGCGAACGGGATCTCGACCGCCGAAGGGACCCCGAGCGCCTCGGCCGTCTCGGTGTCGGTGTCGAGCAGATGGAGCGCGCCGGCACTCACCACGAAGCCTTCGTCGACCAGGCGTCGAAGGGTCGGGCTCGCCGCCCCTCCGCCCCCGACCACATGCACCGGTCCCGCCGCGAATCCGTTCGTCGGGGGCGGTCCCGATGGGAGCACCCGGTGGGGCAGGAGGTACGGCGCTCCCGTGCGCGGGTCCCGACGAAGGTCCGCCGCCACGCCCCAGACGCGGGCGAGCAGCTCCTCCGAGAGGATCGAGGAGGGGGTCCCGTCCGCGTAGAGCCGTCCGTGGGACAGGACGACGATGCGGTCGGCGAAGCGGGCCGCGAGATTCAGGTCGTGGAGCGCCGCCACCACGGTCACGCCCCGATCGTGGCTGAGCGAACGGACGCGTTCGAGAAGGTCGAGCTGGTGCCCGATGTCGAGGTGCGAGGTCGGTTCGTCCAGGAGGAGCACCGGGGCCTCCTGGGCGAGCGCGCGGGCGAGGATCGCGCGCTGTCGCTCGCCGCCGCTGATCGAGAGGATCCCGTCGCCGGCCCGGTCCGCGAGCCCGACGCTCGCGAGCATCTCCATCGCGAGGGCGCGGTCCCGCGAGCTCTCCGACTCGAGCCGGCCGAGGTGCGAGTGTCGCCCGTAGAGAACGTACTCGAAGATCGGGACATCGTCCCGCGGACTCTCTTCCTGCGGCACCCAGGCCACGCGGCGGGCCCGCTCGCGGATCGGGATCCGCTCGATGTCCTCTCCCAAGAGCTCCGCCCGCCCCGACGCCGGCGAGAGGAAACCGAGCAGGACCCGGAGGAGGGTCGTCTTCCCGGACCCGTTCGGTCCGGCGAGCGCGACGAACTCCCCGGCCCGCACGTCGAGCGAGAGGTCGCGCAGCGCGGCCAGCTCCCCGTAACGGACGGTCACGTCGCGCATCCGCAGCGGCACCGCGGGTCCGCGGGTTTCGCTCACGAGGCCCCCATGGTCGTCAGCCGGCGCCGCCGAAAGAGCAGGAGGAAGAAGAACGGGGCGCCCGCGAGCGAGGTGAAGATGCCGATCGGGAGGACCGTCCCGCCGCCCACGGCAAGGTACGAGAAGACGTAGGAGCCGTCCCGGGCGGCCACGAGGAACGCCGCCCCGACGACCGCTGCCCCGGGGAGGACGATCCGATAATCGCTGCCGGCCACGCGCCGCACGACGTGCGGCGCGGCGAGACCGACGAAGCCGATCACCCCGGTGAACGCGACCGCGACGGCGGTCGCGAGCGACGCGAGCAGGAGGATACGGGTGCGGACCGCCCGGGCATCGACGCCGGCGCTCTGGGCGACGTCGTTCC
>JASHUL010000201.1 GCA_030039995.1 Thermoplasmata archaeon | reverse complement strand
AGCGCCTCGATCGTCCCGGAGAGGTCCCGCACGGCACCGAGCACCCCCGCCGGAGGACGCAGGTGCACGAGGCGAGCTACCCGGTCGGCGACCGCGTCCACGTTCGGGGCGTCCAGCGCCAGCGCGATCCGGCGGGGCGAGCCGAGGAGGTTCGTCACGACCGGCATCCGGGCGCCCGGGACGTTCTCGAAAAGGAGGGCCGGGCCGTCGGCGGCGACCGCGCGCCGTGTCACCTCCGTGATCTCAAGGTCACGCGCGACCGGCCGCTTCACGCGCGCGAGGTCCCCGGCCGCCTCGAGGCGTTCGAGGAACTCCCCGAGGCTGCGGAACGTCATGGGCGCGAGCGAGCCCGCCGGCTTATTTAACGGACCGAACGCCCGCGGCCCAGGTTCATATGGGAACCCCCCTTCGGGCCGCCCCGGCGATGCAGTCCGTCACGCTCGAGTTCCGCACGGAGGACCTCACGCTCCTCGGGCTCCTGCCGGTCGGACTGTTCGAGAAGTACGAGGAGGTCGAGCTCCTCGAGACCCTCCGTCTCGAGCAGGGCTGGCGGCTCCAGCTCCTTCGGGTGCGCCGGCGGGGACCGCTCCGCACCGCGGCCGAGCTCGAGCGCGAGTCCCGCCGGATCCGCTCGATGTACGGTCTCGAGAGCTTCGAACTCGTCGAGCGTCGGCCGCGGACGCGGGACTACATCCTGCTCGTCCGCCAGCGCAACCCGGAACGCCTACGGCGGCTCCTCTCCCTCGCCGGCGGCGAGGTCGCCCCGACCGCGCCGTTCCGGCTGAACGCCGAGAAGGTCGTCGCCTCGTTCCGGGGCGAGGAGCGGGCGCTCCGCCGGGTCCTGAAACGCCTCGAGCGGGAGGAGTTCCCGTACCGCATTCTGCGCGCGTCGGGCCGACCGTACGTCCCGGAGGACGCGTCGCCCGTGCTCACACCGTTGCAGGCACGGCTGCTTGCCCGGGCCTGGGTGCTCGGCTACTACGCGGTGCCCCGGCGGATCACGCTCGGCCACCTCGCGCGCCAGAGCGGCCGCAGCCCCCCCGGCCTCGGGAAGGTGCTGCGCCGGGCGGAAGGGCGCCTCGTGGCCCGCTGGCTCCGGGCCGAGGGCGCCGCCGCGGACGACCCCTCCCCCACCCCCGCGCGGGAACCGTAAAGAGAACGGCCGGTTCGGTCGGGGCGTGCCCCCGCGTCGCCGCACGGTCGTCGTCGAACGCCTCGAGGAGTTCCCGGCCGCGCCGCTCCCGAACCGGGCGACCCTCGGCTCCGCCTGCTTCGACCTCGCCGCGGCCGAGGCCGCGGAGCTCGGCCGCGGACGGGTGACCCTCGTCCGCACCGGGCTCCGGATGCGCGCCCCGGCCGGCACGTTCCTCGAGGTCCGGCCGCGCAGCGGCCTCAGCTCCCGGGGCGTGCTGATGGTGAACGCCCCCGGGACGATCGACCGGGATTACTCGGGGGAGGTCCGCGTGCCGCTCACGTTCCTGTTCGACGGGACGTACCGTATCGCCGTCGGCGACCGGATTGGCCAGATGCGGGTCGTCCCGGAGCACCCGACCGAGTTCCGCGTAGGGCGCGTGCGCGCGGTCGCGACGCGGTCGGGCGGTTTCGGCAGCACGGGCCGCTAGGCCGACTCCGAGAGCGTCCGCTGCACGGTCTTCGGGCGCGGGGGAGCGAGGCCTCGCCCGGCCGCCGCATCGGCTTCGACCTGCTCGAGCATCGCGTGCATCCGGCGCTCGCGCGCGGAGGCGGCGCGGTTCAGTCCGACGTCGCGGGTCCCGCCGGCGACGAGCACGAGCGCGCGCCCGGTGCGGGCCCGCCCGGTCCGCCCCCGCCGCTGGATCGTGCGGATCACGTCCGGGATCGGCTCGTAGAAGACGACCAAGTCGGTGGCGGGGATGTCCAGCCCTTCCTCCGCGACCGAGGTCGCCACCAGGCAGTTGATGCGACCGGCGCGGAAGTCGTCGAGGATCTGGACCTGTTCCCGCTGCGAGAGCCCGACGTCCCGGCCGTGGGTCGCCTGCCCCACGAACCGTGCCGCCCGGACCGCCGGGTCGCCGCGACGCGCGAGCTCCTCGACCAGACGGTCGACCGTGTCGCGGTACTGACTGAACACGATCACTCGCGCGTCGGGCTTTCGGGCGAGCTCGTCGGCGACGACCCGCACGGCCGTCGCGATCTTCGGATGCTCGACCGTGATCGTGTCGAGCCGGCGCCGGACCTCGACCACGTCCGGGTCGGTCAGGAACGATCGGGCGGCGGGGCTCATGCGGCGGCCCTCGGCGGGCGTCTGACGCGCGAGGAACTCGCGCAGCGAATCGACTCCCTGGCTCTCGATCAGCTCGAGCGCGTGCGACAGTTTCATCGCGACCGCCTGGGCCGTGTTCGCCTTCCAGAGGTTCGGCGCGACCGACCCGGACGCCTGACCGGCGGCGATCGCGCGGTGGACCCGGGCCCCGATGTCGAGGAGGACCCGTCGGTTCGCCTCCCCGACGTCGAGGAGCCCGAGCTCCCGCAGCGTCCCGACCGTCCGGGCGAGGGCGGCGCGGAGCCGGATCGCGAGGTCCTGCACCTCGGGCGGTACCGGCACCTCGACCGTCTCGACGCCGATCCCGTGGATGTAGGGGGTGACGTCCGGCGACCGGTCGGTCCGATACTCGAACCGCTCGATCCCGAGCTCGTTCCAGACCTCGCGGATCCGGGCGAGGCTGCCGCCCGGCGAGGCCGTCATCGCGAGAACGCGAGCGTTCACCCCGTCCCGGTTCGCCCGCCCGATCGTGACGTACGGGTAGTCCCCGACGGCCCGATGCGCCTCGTCGAAGACGAGGAGCGAGAACGTCGAGAGCGGAAAGCCGCCCTCGACGAGGTCGTTCGCGATGACCTGCGGGGTCGCCACGACGACCTGCGGCGGGTGGAGGAGGTCGGCCCGCCGCTCCGGCGGGATCGCACCGGTGAGCGCGAGCGGCTCGGGGGCGAACAGGGTGGTCGCGACGCTGCGGGCGTGCTGCACCACCAGCGGCCGGGTCGGGGCGAGGAAGAGGACCGACTTCGTCGGCTCGCGAAGGAGGTACTCGGCGATCACGCGCAGCGCCACCGCGGTCTTGCCGAGCCCCGTCGGAAGGACGACCAGCGTGTTGTGCGCCACCGCGGTCGCGGCGATCCGCTCCTGGTACAGGCGATCGTCGAGGGTCCCGGGACGGATCCTCGGATGCTCGACGGTCGGCATCGCGCCCGCGCTCGCCGGCGGGAGCGGGTGCGGCTTTATTAGCGGGGTTCTACGACCGGTGGATGGTACCGCTCTGGCTGACGATCGTGCTCGCCGTCGGGGCGGCCGTGGTCCTCCTGTACCAGGGCACCGCGATCCTCCTCGCGTACCTCCTGGTGCGGCTCGCCCCGCTGCCGCCGGACCCGACGACCCTCGCGTTCGGGCACGTCAGCGTCGTGATCGCCGCCCGCAACGAGGAGGACGACCTCGGACCGACGCTCGACGGGCTGCTCTCCCAGGACTACCCCGACCTCGACATCGTGGTCGTGGACGGCGGGTCGACCGACCGTACGCGCGAGGTGATCGCTGCGCGCGGTCCCCGCGTGCGCTGCCTTCCCGAGCCGCCGCTTCCTCCGGGATGGGTCGGCAAGAGCTGGGCGTGCTGGAACGGAGCGAACGCCACCCAGGGCCCGTGGCTACTGTTCGTCGACGCGGACGTCCGCACCGACCCGTCGGCGGTCCGCACGGTCCTCGCCTGGGCGGTCCGAGAGCATGCCGACCTCGCGACGATCGGGATCCAGGTCGAAATGGTCGGGTTCTGGGAGCGGGTGGTGATGCCGATGTTCATCCAGCGGGTGCTGATGTTCTATCGACCGCCACGACTCGACCGACCCGGCCGCAAGGTCGCGCTCGCGAACGGCCAGTTCTGGCTGACGCCACGCTCGGCGTACGAGGCGATGGGAGGGCACGCCGCCGTGAAGGGCCATCTGGTCGAGGACGTCGCCCTCGGCGCCCGGTACCGCGACGCGGGCCGTCGGGTCCGGTTCGGATGGGCGCCCACGCTGGGCCGGACCCGGATGTACCGCGACCGGCACGAGATGTTCGAGGGGCTGCTCAAGAACACCCACGGGCTCGAGTTCTCCGCCGCACGCCAGGTCGGGGTGCTCGCGACCCTGATCGGACTCTATCTGCTGCCGCTCGGCCTCCTGCCGCTCGCCGTCGTGACGGGGAACCTCGTCCTGACGGGCGTCGGCGCGTTCCTCTACGTCGCCC
>JASHUL010000200.1 GCA_030039995.1 Thermoplasmata archaeon | reverse complement strand
CCCCCACGACAAGGGGCTCTGGGCGACGCGAGGGGACGCGCTGAAGCTGCTCGGCCAGACCGACGAGGCCGCCGAGGCGTACCTCCACGCCCAGCAGCTCGATGCGACGTCGACTCAGTACGTCGACCGGGCGCTCAAGCTCCTTCCTGGGAACCCCCGCGCCCTCCGGATGAAGCTCGAGCTCGCGCGAGCCCAAGGCGGGGAGCTGCCCGCCCTCGCCGCCTGCGACGAGCTGCTCCGTTCGACGCCGGACGACGTCGAGCTTCTCCTGGCGCGCGCCGACTTGCTCGCCGCGCTCGGACGACTCCCCGAGGCGTTGGACGCGCTCGAGAGGATCCACACGATCGCGCCCGACGACCCCCGGGCGAAGGTCCTCCACACCCGCGCGCTGTTCCGTCTCGAACGCACGGCGGACGCGGTGCCCATCGCCCAATCGATCGTCGACGGCCCCGGCGCTCCCGAGGCGGGCGCGCTCGACGAGATCGCGCGCGCCCTCGAGACGGACGCCCCCGACCTCGCCATCGCGGCGCGTCAACGTCTCCGCGAGGTCGACCCGCGGAACCTGCAGAACCTGATCGAGCTCCGGGACCTCGGGCTCCGGCTCGACCGGGTCGACGTCGCGCTCGACGCCTGCAAGTCCCTACTCGAAGCCCAGCCGGACCACCTCGAGGCGCTGCGGGGGGTCGCGGAGCTCGTGCTCGCGCAGGGGCACGTCGACGCGGCGATCCAGGCGTACCGGGCGCTGCGTCGCGCCAACCCGCACGCGGTCGGGGACCTCAGGAAGGCGCTGGAGCTCGCTCGCTCCGTCGGGCAGGACGAGGCGGCCAAGGAGTTCGCGCAGGCGATCCTCGCCGAGGAGCCGACGGACGTCACCGCCCAGGTCGAACTCGCCCGGTCGCTCTCGGCGACGGGCGACGCCGCGGCAGCGCTGCAGGCGTACGACGCGCTGCTCGCGGCGCATCCGGGCGAACTCCCGTACCTCCTCGAGAAGAAGGACGTGCTCGCCCGGAGCAACGATGCGTCGCAGCTCGCGCCGGTGCTCGATGAGCTGTTCCGTCTCGACCCGACTCGGACGGACATCGCCGTGGAGCGTGGCAATCTCTACCTCGCGCTCGCGTACGACCGACCCGAGGGGTCGACGGAACGCGACCAAGCCGCACGGGCCGCCCTCGTCTCCTACGAACGGGCGTCCACCGACGCGGAGGCGGCGCCGGTGAGCGAGCTCGGCATCGCGCGGGCCTCTCGGCTCGTCGGCGACCACGACCGGGCCGTCCGCGCGTATCAAGCGTTCCTCGACCGACCGGGCCACCGCGCGCGGAACGACGTCCTGAAGGAGCTCGGCCACGCGCTGCGCGAGACCGGCCGGAACGCCGAGGCGAACGACGCCTACTCCCGGGCGATCGCGGGCGGCCTCGAGGACCCGGACCTGTTCTGGGGCGCGGTCGAAGTCCTGGCGCACACGAACCAGGAGGTCCGCGCGCTCCAGTTGCTCGACCTCTTGCTGCAGCGGGAGCCGAACAACCCGATGTTCCTCCGGAAGAAGGGCCAGCTGTTGCTCCAAGCCGGACGGCGGCCCGAGGCGCTCACGGTGCTCCAGGCCGCGGTCCAGGGGACGTCGGGCGACCCGCACGCGTACTTCGAGGTCGCCGAGGCGCTGCGCGCCCAGGGAGCGTACCCGGACGCGATCTCGTACTACCGCCGGGGCCTCGAGGTCGAGCCGAAGAGCCGCCACGGCCGTCTGGCCCTGGCCGAGACGCTGCTCCTCGCGGGCCAGTACCCCGAGGTCGTCACGATCGCGGACCAGCTCTTGAAGGAGGACCCGAACGAACTCGCGGCCTGGAAGGCGCGGGGGGACGCCTGGCGTGCGCTCGGCCGACCGTCCGAACTGCTCTACTCCCTGACCGCGATCCTGCTCCTCGAGCCGGAGAACGGTCCGGCCCTGCTCGAGAAGTTCCGCCTCCACCGCGACGGCGGGGACAAGAAGGACGCCTACGAGACGCTCACGAAGCTGCTCGCGACCTCCGCCCCGGAGGCCCAGGACGCGACGCTCCACCTCGAGCGGGGCGACCTCGCCGCGAGCCTCGGCCTCGCCGACGAGGCGAACCGGTCGTACGAGCGCGCCGCGGAGATCGATCCGGTCTACCGCGTCGAGATCGCGATCCGGCGGGCCCGGCTGCGGTTGAGCTCGGGTCGGCCCGACCTCGCGCTCGAGGTGCTGGACGAGGGTCTGAAGGCGTCTCCCCCGGGGGCGCCGGCCAACGTCGCCGCGCTCCTGCTGCGCGCGGAGGTGTTGAGCGCCCTCGAGCGGCCGGCCGAGGCCCGGGCCGTCTACGACGAAGTGCGGCAACGCGAACCGCGCTCTCCGCTCGCCATCGCGGGGACCGCTCGCTCGCTGCTCGACGAGGGCCGGCACGCCGACGCGCTCGAGCTGCTCCGCCAGTCGATCCCTCAGGTCCCGCCGCAGGAGTCGCTCTACTTGCTCCTCGCCGAGGCCGAGAGCGGCCTCGGCCACCTGGACGCCGCGTCGGACGCCCTGAAGAAAGGCGTCGAGGTCCTGCCGAAGAGCGTCGCGCTGTGGGTCCGCTGGGGCGAGCTCGGGGTGGCCCGGCAAGCGTGGCCCGACGCGGCGAACGCGTTCGCCCACGCGCTGAGCCTCGCGCCCGCGTCGGTCGAGGTGCTCCTGCGGGCCGGCTTCGTCGCCGACCGGTTGAACCACCCGAACGAGGCGCTCTCGTTCTACGAACGGGCGACCGAGGCCGACCCGTCGAACAAGCAGGCGTGGACCAGCCGCGGCGTCGCCCTGCTCGCGACGGCCCGCCCGAAGGACGCCCAGGCGAGCTTCGACCGGGCGCTCGCGCTCGACAGCGACTTCGTCCCGGCCAAGGACGGAAAGAAGCTCGCGGTACAGAAGACCCGCGACGTGGAGATCCAGCGGTACGGACGGGAAGCGCTCCTGCTCGAGGCGAAACTGAACCGGACCGTCGCGAAGAACGACCTGTTCGTGACCCTCCACGTCCCCTACGAATTCCTTGAGCCCGTGCTGGCCGCGATCAGTCGCCCGCCGGACGTGAACCTTGACCGGATCGACGCGAGCGAGGTCCACGACCTCGAGAACGCCTCCTACCACCTCGTGACCCGAGCGCTCGAGCGACGTCCGCCGGGGATCGAGCGCCGCGGGTTCACGATGGCGGACGTCGCCGTGCTTTGTCCGCCGAGCTACTCGCTCGAGCAGGTGCAGCGGCTGTTCGGCTATCTCAAGGCCGTCCTCGAGGCGGACCTCCGGCCCGAGAATCTCCGGCTCACTCCGGACGTCGAGGAGCTCGCCCGGAAGGCGCTGCTCCTTCCCCCCGAGCAGCGGACGTTGTTCCAGCTCGTGCGCAACCTTCGGGTCGGGGTCTACAAGGCGCGGCTCATCAAGGTCGTCGAGGAGGCCGGCTCGGCGGTGCATGCGCCGCTCCCGTCGCTCGACCTCGGAGCGTACTCGCCCGAGTTCCGGTCCGGCGAAGGACCGGCCGGACCCGCGGCCGCGCCGGCGACCGCGTCTCCGGCCGGGGAGGTCTACTTCGCTCCGGAGAACGTCCCTTCGCTGTCCGCCGACTCCGTGATGCCGGCCGAGGGCGCCGGACCCGAGGTCGCGCCGGCGACGACGGTGTCGCCCGCGCACGGGGCGTCGGATGCGGCTCCGCGATGCGTGGGCTGCGGCGGGATCGCTTCGGCGATCCACTCGTGTGGCGCTCCGCTCTGCCAGCACTGCATCGGGTCGTTCCCGAACTGCCCGAAGTGCGGGCGTCCGATATCGACCGACAACACGCGCGCGGCGGCCGGGGCGGTCGTGCATTCGGCCGGCAGCCGTGGCTCCGGTTCCGGTGGAGGGATACGGACCGTCTTCCAGCGCCCGAAGCCGGGCGCGGCGAAGGGCGAACCGGCGCGCAAGGAGCACACGGTGTCGCCGCCGAAGGCCGGCGGTCCGGCGAAGCCGCCGGCCGCAGCGCCGCCGTCGGTTCGGAAGGAGGCCGCGACCGCGGCGTCGTCTCCGGCGCCGGCGCCCGGGGCCGCGCCGAAGCCGGGGACCGCGAAAGTGCCCGAACCACCGGCCCCGCCCACGGCCCCGGTCGCCAAGCCACGTCGTGACAAGGCGGACGACGAGCCGCGGCTCTGAGGCCGCCGGGCCTCCGCTCACGCTCTTATACTGCAGGGTGCATTTTCAGCCGAGTCGTTACCGTGGCGACGCCCACCCCCACTCCAACCTCCACGAAGTGGAACGCGATCGTACTGACCGCGATCTTCCTCGTCGTCGGCGCGATCCTGTTCTACCTGATCTATCTCGCGTTCCCGTCGGACCAGCACTTCTACGGGCTGGTCTGGATCGGGATCCTCGCGCTCGTCCTCGCGGCGGTCTGCTACCTCGCCGAGTCGTTCTCGCGGGACCCGGCCGCGCAGCGGTCGCTCGCCTGGGGGTTCTTCGGCATGGGCTTCGCGGTCCTCTTTCTGACGATCGGCCTCGCCCCGTCGTACGGGATCTCGCTCGGCGTCTGGCAGTACGTCGGCCTTCTTCTCACCGCGATCGCGCTCGGCGTCGCCATCGCGCTGATCGGCTGGCGGATGCGCGCGGTCCGCACGACCGAGCGCCGAGAGGCCGTCCGAGAGCAGTGGCGCGAGCGGCCGGCGCCGTCCGCGTTCACGTACGCCGCCGCGAATTCCCCTAGCGTGCCGGCGACCGCGCCGCCCCCGACCCCTCCCTCGAACCCGACACCTCCGCCCCGGAGCCCCTAAGATGGCGACCGCGGCGGCCCCCGTCACCTGCCCGAGATGCGGCGCGCCCGCCGCCGCGGGCGCACGATTCTGTAAGCAATGTGGCGCGCCGCTCGCACCCCCCGCGGCGACCGCACCCGCCGCGGTC
>JASHUL010000199.1 GCA_030039995.1 Thermoplasmata archaeon | reverse complement strand
TGATCGACATCCCATACACACGCCGGGCAGGGTACTACCGAGCGCTTGAGCAGTCGCAGGTCCGAAAGGATGAGACGGTATTCGTACGATGGTTCCTTCGACGATACCTCGAGCAGAACTCCGAAGCCGTGACTACACGCCCCCGCGTTGGCCGGGACGGGCCATGAGTTGTGCCCTGCGATAGGGCGCAACAAGGCGTGCAACTCTCAGCCCTTTGCCGGCTTTCCGCTTCGGTATCGCTCCTCGATTGCGAGCACAAGCTCGTCCCAGTATTCGTTCGAACGACGGAGCCACTCACTCTTCTTCGGGAATGTCGGAACCATCCAACGCTCGACGATCTCGAGCGCGAATCGGGTCTTGGTCGGACCGAGCGCGGTGAGCTTGTAGTCCATCGAATCGAGATCCTTCTCACCGATCGTATCCTTGTGCCAAGCGTCCGGCGGACTAAGTCGAACGACTTCGACCGATGTCCTGGGGGTGCGTGCTCCACCCGCACCGACCTTGACGCGTACCAGCCGCTGGGAGCCCACCCTTACGACTCGATGCTTCCGCCGGGACCCCTCTAGATCAGCATCGTCGGACCGGAAGTCGGTGCACCAGTCGTAGACGTAGCGAAGAGGAGCCTCGATGACCTTGGAGATCGTAGCCCGGTGAGTTGCGAAGATTCGCCGGCCTTGCTCGGGCATGCGACGGACTCCGACCTCACGACTTTGCCGGAACCGGAGGCGAACGCAGCACGAATTCATTCCCATCCGGGTCAGCGATGACCGATAGAGTCGCGGTGAAACCGGGCGGATGAATCTCGTGAGGGGGATCCGTCACCTTGCCGCCTCGGCGCGAGATTTCCGCGCAGGCGGCGACGGGATCACGATGACTGAACACAATTCCGGAGACAGTCCCGGGTTCCCTTCCGCCCTCCGCCGGGTCGTACACATGCATTCGGAGTGTCGTAGCGGTGCCAGGAATCGCGAATACGGCCCGTCCGACCTTACCGTCGAACTGCAGCTCGGGTAGTCCGAGCACCTCGCCGTAGAACTTGCGCGCGCGTTCGATGTCGCGGATGTGGACCGTCACTGCCTCGAGACCCTCGATTATCGCGGTCATGGCAAGAATGGAATGAGCCAGCCCCCCTTTACCGTTGAGTGCAACGACCATTGGGATCAAGGATTGCCGACGAGTGATAGGGCGCTCGGTCGGCGGGATCTAGTACCACTCTACCGGAAGACCGAGTGAGCCGGCCGCACTCGCGAGGCCCCGGTCCCGAGTAACGAGGGTGTGTCCTCCGGCGAGCGCATGACCAGCAATCATCACGTCCGGAGCCCCGGGAGACCGCCCGATGCGCAGCATCTCGGCCCGCAGTTCCCCTGCGCGGCGAGCGGAGTCGAGGTCGAATGCCTCGATTGGGATCTGCCGTAGAAGAATCTCCACTCGGGCTCGCTCGGACCGAGACTTGGTGTACTCCACTCCTGAAAGGACTTCGAACACCGCGACCGAGCTAAGGACCGGCGCCAGGCCGCGGCTCTCCACCCCATCGAGGACCGCCAACGCGCGCTCGTCTCCGCGAAGGACGTCGACGAGAACGCTGCTATCGAGAGTGACTCCCATGACTATCCTCCAAACGCTTGAGACTGGCCTGCTCCGCGGCAGCCTCGGACGCCCGCATCCGCTGTAGCGTCTTCTTGATCGCACGTGAGTCGGCGGGCTTGATCGAACCCGCTAGAACCCGGAATGAGGGTGCACTTCCCTTCACAAGTCGATTCACGGCTTGGGTGAAGCTCTCGCCGGGAAGCTTCGAAGCCTTGAGTCGTTCGTACGCAGACCTCTCTAGCGACACGGTCTTGCTGGTCATTCGATCTATACATCTACATACGGCTATATGTAGGCAGGCCACCCGTCGGGCGACACGGCCGTGGTTGCATCAAGCAACGCAAACAGTCAGTGTCGACTGTCGGCCAATCTAAGCTCGTCCCGCTCGGCTCAGCCGCTATGCAGAATCATTGTCCCCGTGTTCGACGGGGCTCTGTTCCACCACTGCGCGCAAGGAGCGTTGCACGTCTCCTCAATGAATGCGCTTGAGTCCCTTGACTCGGTCGAAGTCGGAGTCGAATGAAAGGACCTCACGATCGGAGGCCCGCAGCATGGCTTCTATCGTAGCGCAGTCCGTCACCGAGAGCTCGCCGTCGAACGATAAATGGCGCCCCATCGCCGACTCGAACAACTCATCCGACATGTGCAGGATTCGGCAGGAATCTAGGAAGTATTCGAAAAGCTGGTTTGCGGCCTTGCCACCAAGTCGTGAACCGACAATGGTCAATGCCTCCGACGCCGCTAAATCCAAGACGGTCGGGGCTCGGCCGACCCGAGCCGAGATCGACTTGGCCCGTTCGTGCCACTGATCCCGGCGATCGGTTATCGCGATCCAGTAGGACGAGTCAACGAACACGGCGTTCTAGTCCCTGCACCGCGCGCTTACTCGCTACGGCATCCCCTCCATGCGCGCCGATACCGGTCACATCGGAGAGAGTATGTCGCTTCCGAATCCGGACGAGGAGCTCAGTCCCGCGCAGTTCCCATCGGAGAGAATCACCCTCCCGAGCCCCAATTCGATCACGGATCCCCTTTGGGAGGACTGTGAGGTATCCGGTGGAAAGTCGCGACTCACTAATGACCGAGGCTCCCATATTGTTTTCAAAAATAAGTGTACCTGGTACTTAACGACTCTCATTCGCGACCATCTGTGGCCCCTCATCGTGGATAGGTTTCGGCCGACTTGTGACGGACCGCCGGGGGGGGAGGCTTGGCCCATTCTGATCTCGGCCGGGGAGACACGGAACGGAGCCGACATATCCGGGCGGTGAGGGCAGGAGAGTCGGTACAAGCATCGCGCTCGAAGTTCGGCGTGCGTCTCTCAGGGGATTCTTTGAGGAAGTTCAGAGTATGGGGTGTGACCGCCCATGGATCCACGTCGCGTCGTCATTCGCCCGTTTACGCCCGAGGACTACCCGGCCGAGTACGAGATTGAGGTGGAATGGGAGCCCAGCGTCTGCGTGTCGATCGACGAACTCCGGCGCCAGGATGAGATCCAAGCTCGGAAGGCGGACCACCTCA
>JASHUL010000198.1 GCA_030039995.1 Thermoplasmata archaeon | reverse complement strand
TCTCCGCAATTCGACCAAGGGAGTACCCCCGATCGCCGACAGCAGGTCGACGCCCATGACGGTCCCTCGTCCGTTATCACCTCCGGAATTTCGATGTTTGGGGCTGGTCGTGGTACGTCCGGAGCCCCGACCCTTCGCCCGTTGTACCTGGCACCGCTGGACGACCCGGGCCCCGCCAACGGCTATATCCCTCGGGGACGAGTCGTCCCGATCGAGGCTCCATGAAGGCTGAATTGAGCGCCATGTTCAACGTCAAAGACGTGGACCGGTCGGTGGAATTCTACCGTCAACTCGGATTTGACATCCGCTGGGAGTGGAAGGACGACGATGGAACACGGTCCTACGCCGGGGTCGGGATCGGGGAGGCGGTCATCGCATTGGGCCGAATCCCCAAGGACCGGATGCGAGGGCAGGACCCGGACTACGCGAAGTGGGTCAGCACTCCGCTTGGAGCGGGCGTCATCGTGACCATCGAGCTTCGCGCCGTCGAGAAGATCTACGCTAAGGCGAAGAAGGCGAAGGCTTCGATCGATTCTCGGCTCTCGAAGCGGCCCTACGGTACCGCGTTCATGATCGCCGACCCGGATGGGTACGTCGTCCGGTTCCTTCGGCCCGTGGGGGAATTCGCTTAGGGCGAGCGAGGCACACATCGGCCTCCTGGGGCTTCCGTGACTTGGATCGACTTGCTTCCCACACTGGTCCCCGTCGCAGTTGCGATCGCCCTTGCGGTCGCTGGTTTCATCCTGGCGGACGCGGCGGCGAAATGGTTGCACCGACGGCAGGCTGCACCCCCGACCGTCCGCCTGGCCCGCCTGGCCGTCACGACGATTGGGTTGCTCCTCGCCGCGGCGACGATCTTTGTGGCCTACGGGCCGCTCACGGTTGCCGGCGGGCTTACGGTTTCCGCGATAGTGGCGCTCGTCGTCAGCCTGGCAATCTCGACGATCATCGGGAACGTTCTCTCCGGCGTCATTCTCCTTCGGGACAGGGTCCTTCGCCTCGGAGATCGGATCGAATTCAGTTCCGTCAAAGGGACCGTGGTCCGAATCGGTCTCGTGACGGTATGGATTCGGATGGACGATGGGGGACTCGCCTCGGTCAGCAACTCGAATCTCCTCAGCGGACCGTTGGTGAATCGAAGCGCTCCTTCCCGCCTCGAGGGAGAGTACTAGTCGGGGGTACCTCGTCGGCGTCCATCCAAGGGGCAAGCTAACGTGAGTTTTCGACGGGAAGCGCGATCATCAACACGCCTCCTATCAGGCCGATTACAGTGCCGACCAAGAAGCCGCCACCAAACCACAAGTCGGCCGCGGCGAGAACGACTACGAGCGGCCCAAAGCGAGGTCGATACTCCGGCAGGGTCCGGTAGAGATCGGCAACGATCAACAGCACAACCCCGACGAGTGCTGAGACTGCCCCCGCAGCGGGCAAAGGTATTCCCGAGTACGGCAGGCTGAGCGGAGACCCGAAGAGGTACAGCCCCTGAAGGACGCAGAGCGCACCCGAGATTGCGGTGAGGACCACCGCCTCGCTTCGCCCCCGGCCGGTCGGATTCGGGGGCGCGCTCACAGGAGCGAGTAACAGCTCGTCCTACATCAGGTGGGCCACATCAAGCTCCACCGCGACCAGTTTTGAATCGAAAATCCCCATGCCGCCGAACGGTTCGGTTCCCTCACCGTGAGTGCAATCAGCATTGCAATCAGTTCGGGTCCAAGAAACGCTAGTTCGGTACCGCCGGTTCGAAGTGATATCTGTCCCGGTCATCTGCGGAACTCATGACTCGCAAGACCTCGAACACGGTACATCCCGGGGCCGCGACGACGCCTCTCAAAGATCTGGTCCGGAGCTACTACGAAAGCAGCGGGACGGAGTACGGTCGACTCTTGGCCGAAGACGTGGAGCTCGTCGACTGGGATCCCGGGGCGCCGCTGTCGGGAGCCGTGACCAAGGGAAGAGAGGCGTATGTCAAGAATCGTGGAAACCGGGAGTTTCGATCCGAGATTGTTCGGATGACAGAGGAAGGGAACGTGGTCATCGTTGAGGGCTTCGCCCGCGGTACGAAGACGGATGGCGGTTCGTGGACTGTACACTTCGTCGACGCCTACGAGATCGAGGGTGGCAAGATCAAACGTGCCTCAACTCATGGCGTTGATCTCAAGCAGCCCGGGCCCTAGGGGCGACCCCAGTCCCCGGTCGCTCACTGCTCTTCGCGCCCCGGGTCGACGACGGCAAGGAGCATCATCGGTAGCGGTCGCGAGCGGTACCCCCGCAAGTGAGCTGCTTCTCGCAGAACTACTATACCCGCCTCCATTCGTCCAACGTGCCCCTCTAGAAACAGCATGACGCCGAACGCCTCAGGCACCGAGTTCACTTCGATTCACATAGCAAACTGGACGGTCCACCGCCTCGGGCTCGGAACGAACCGGCTGACTGGGACCCAGGAAGGACGAGCGATCCTTCACCAAGCGTTGGATCTGGGCGTGAATTTCATTGACACCGCGGATGTCTATCAGTCCGGAGCGAGCGAGGAAGCGATCGGCGAGGAGATCTCTCCGTCCTTGAGCGGTGTCGTTGTCGCTACCAAAGGGGGGATGGTGCGGAGCGCCGAAGGCATGGGAACTGACGCCCGGCCGTCGCACTTGCGCGAGGCGTTCGAGGCCAGCCTTCGCCGGCTCCGTCGGGATCGGATCGATCTATACCAGCTCCACCGAGTCGAACCGTGGTCGCCGATCGAGGAGAGCCTCGCGGTTCTCCGAGACCTTCAGCGCGACGGCCGAATTCGCGCCGTCGGAGTCTCGAATGTCACCCTTCCCGAGCTCGAGCGGGCCCAGAAAGTCGTCGCAGTCGCCTCCGTCCAGAATCGTTACAACGTTCTCGATCG
>JASHUL010000197.1 GCA_030039995.1 Thermoplasmata archaeon | reverse complement strand
ACCCCTCGTCGCCGCCGAAATCGCCTCGGCCCGACGTGATGCGTCGGCGCTCGAGATGTTGACCCCGGCCCACCGTTGGACGTACCGCCCCGCGCCCGCACTTGTCGCTCGTCCGAAGGGCTTCGACGGTCGGCCGATCGCCGTGGGAACCGCGCTCCGCGCCGGTCACGCGGCGGGCGTCGTTTTCCGACTCTGCGCGACCTCCGGTCCGGAAGGAGCGCTCCAGCTGCTCACGGACGACGCGGCGAGCACCCGGTGGGCATCCCGGCTGCTCGTGCCGGCGTACGGCGGCGCGGAGTGGGTCCAAACCTGGCCGCCCCCGGTGTCGAAGCCCCCCGGCCCGCAATGGGAGATGCTACGGCACCGAGCGTGGCCGATCGCGCTGCGCACCCTCGCCGACGGAGCGTCCCTTAGCGAGTCGCTGTCCGCCGCGCTACAGACCGTCCCGCGCGGGGCTCGCGTCGAGCTAGGAATCTCTTCGAGCTCAGGCCGGTTTTTGACCGCCGCTCGGGCTACCGGCGCGGGGGCGGGGGCTCCCCGTCGACGGGGTACCGCGGCGGGCCTCGACCACGAGCCCGGCCGCCCGGACGCTCTGGAGATCGAGCACGCACCGATGTGGCGAGTCCGGGCGCTGCTCTACGAGGATGGTCGGACCCGGAAGGGAACGGCCGGGGACCCGACACTCCGTCGAGCGGCCGAAGCGGCGACGCGGGGCGAGAACGGCAACGGTCTATGGGCTCGACCCATTCGATCCTGGACGTCCCTCGGCCAGCTCGGATTCGCCACCGGCGAAGCGGAACTCCTCCACGTGCTCCCAGGGCTCTGGGGGAGCTCGACGGCGGGAACGCCCGTCCTGCGAGATTCCGCCGGACCGGTACTACCGCTCGGACGCGACCCGGCCGGTCGCGTGGTCGGTCCACCGGTCGAACGAGACCAGGGCCGGCATCTCGCGATCCTCGGGGAGACCGGGATGGGGAAGAGCTCGTTGCTGGTCGCGGTGGCTCGACGCGCCGCCCGCCGCTCGGGGTTGGTCCTCCTCGACCCGATCGGGGAGACGGCCGAGGCGGTGCGACGAGAACTGGCGGTCGGTCTCGGCGACCGACTCCTCTGGATCGACGCCTTGTCGGGTCCCGGGCTGAACGCTCTCCGCGGGGCCCACGAGGCCCGGTCCGGCGACCCCGCGCGAGCCGAACGAGAGCTCAACGACCTGGTCCACGCGCTGCGCCGAGTTCGTTCGAGCCGGTATCCGGAAACCTCGTTTTGGGGGCCCCGCCTGGAAGAGATGCTGCTCCGCGCGCTGCGCGTCGCCGCGGCTTTGCCGGGCGGCTCGTTGGTGGACGCCCACCGCTTGCTCGCCTCCGGGGGCCGAGGATTCCGCACGCTACCCCCCGCGGCCGTAGAGCCCGCGAACGAACTCGCGGAGCGGATCCGCGCCCGCCCCGAAGACGCGGACGGAGCGCTGCGCCTGCTGCACGAGGTGACCGGGAACTCGGTGTTGCGTCGTATGCTCTGCGACCCCCACAGGAACACGGGGGCAAGCGAGTGGGTCACCCGGGGCCGCGCCGTGCTCGTTTCCGGCGCCGCGGCGTCCGTGGGGGAGGTGACGTCGCGCTACCTCCTTTCCGTCTACCTCGCGCTTCTCTGGTCGGAACTGCTCGCGCGGAGCGACCGGTCCAAGACGTTCGTGCTGTTGGACGAGGCCCAGTGGTACGGCCATGAGAGCCTGGCCGAGATGCTCCGGCTCGGACGGCACGGCAACGTCCACGTCGTCCTCGCGACCCAGGCGCTCTCGTCCCTTCCGGCCGCCGTGGTCGAGGCGGTACGTACGAACGTCGCGGATTGGGTCTCGTTCCGCGGATCCTCCGAGGAGGCCCGGGAACTCGTCCGATTCCGCGATGGGATGCCCGTGGACGCGATCCTTTCCCTCCCTCGCGGCGAAGCCGCGGTGTTTCTGGGGAAAGGGGAGGCGACCGGCCGAATACGGACCGTCCGCGTCCCCTCGGCGCGTCCGTGGTTCGAGGACCCGGGCGGAGCCTTGCGGTCGACCCCCGTCGCGTCGGAGGTCGCGACCGCCCCGTCCGGGTTCTCCGCGAACCGCCCGAACGCTCCCTCGAGTCCCGGGCCGACTCCGGAGGACGTGATCGAGGAGGTCCGACGACGAGCGTGCGAGTCGGACCCGAACGCACCGTTTCCGGTGTCGTTGGCGTCATTACGGGACACGGTCGACCCGACGGGCATCGGGGTTCGGGGTGCAGGAAGCCTCCTCCATCGGGCGGGCGCGATCGTCCGCGTTGAGCGGACCGACCGTGGGACGAAATGGTGGATCGTGCCGGGGCGGCTTCCCGGCGCCTCGCCTGAGTTGGGTCCGGAGCTCCGCCGACCGGCGGAAGACGAAGGAAAATCCTAAAGGGGTTGAGGAAGCTCGATTCTGCCGATGGAATCGCCGGCGGAACCGCCGTCCCCACCGCCTCGGGCGTTGATGGCTCCGGCCACAATCCTGGAGCGGTGCACCACGGGCATCGCGGGTCTCGACGACATCCTCGGCGGCGGGATCCCTCGGGGCAACATGGTCCTGGTCGCGGGCAGCGTGGGGACCGGCAAGACGACCCTCTGTCTCGAGTTCTTGGTCCGGGGGGCGGAACGCGGCGAGCGATCGTTGTTCCTGTCGGTCACCGAAGCCTCCGAGAAGCTGATCCAGAACCTCTCGACGTTCGAGTTCTTCCGCGCCGACCTGGTCAGCGACGGCTCGCTCGTCTTCGTCGACCTCCCGATGCTCTACGACAAGCTCGGTCTCGAGCACGAGGAGATGACGGCGGACGAGATCGACATCCTGATCCGGACGATCCACGACCTGGTCGAGACCCTCGGGGTGAAGCGACTCGTGCTCGACAGCCTCACGTCGGTCTGCTACCGGATCCGCCGGGACGAAGCGATCCGCGACTTCATGCTCCGACTTGGCCAGACGTTGAACGACCTCGGCTGCACGTCCCTCCTCGTCTCGGAGATCGGGCCGACGCAGGGTCGGTACTCGATGCACGGCGTCGAGGAGGCGATCGTCGACGGCGTGGTGCTCCTCTGGAACACCCGGCGTTCCGGCGACATCCTTCGGGTGCTCCAGGTCGTCAAGATGCGCGGCACGGCCCACTCGCGAGCGCAGTACGTGATCGAGCTCACCCCGATCGGGCTCCTCATGGCCCCGCACTTGAAGGGCGGGCACCCGGAGGGAGCGTAATCCCGTGCCCCCGGCCGACATCGGGGAGCGGCTGCGCAGCCTGCCCGGCGGCAGCGCGGTCGCGCTCAAGCTCGACGCGCGGGAGTACGCAGACCACTACTTCGCGGTGCTGAACGCCACCCTGCGGGACGTGGGGAGCGAGGCGAACGCGCACGTCATCTACATCACCGTGACGAATCCGGCGTCCTTCGTCTGGTCGCTCGCCCAGGCCCTCGACGTCCCCCCGGACCGGATTTCGTTCGTGGACGTGATCAGCCACATCATGATGAACTACTCCAACCCGCTCCCGAACGCGACGTACATCGAGACCCCCCGCGCGCTCGAGGAGATCATGCTGCGGGTCGACTACCTGCTGCGGAAGTTCCCGCACCCGCGCTCCATCGTCGTGGTCGACAGCCTGAACGCGCTCGCGATCCACAATCCGCGCGAGCTGCTGTCCGAGTTCTTCCACATCTTTCTGACGAACCTGAAGTCGCGGAACGTGCTCAACCTGATCCTTCTCACGTCCGACGAGGAGGCCGGGGGGCTCGAGCAGATGCTGAGCCTGCTCGTCGACGAGACGATCGACGTCGGGCGCTGAGACGGCCGTGGTCGAGAACGAGGAGATCTTCGGCATCCCCGAGGTCGACGGGACGTTGTTCGCCGCCCTGCCGCCCGGATGGCTCGCGATCCTGAGCGGAGACTCGGGTTCGGGGGCTCCGCTCCTCGCGAAGCAGTTCGCGCACTCCGGGATCGGGCGCGTGCCCGTGCTGTTCTACACGACCTTCGAGCGGACGGACGATGTGCGCCGGGCGTTCACCGACTTCGGTTGGGACCCGACCGAGGTGAAGGTCGTGAACCTCGCCGACGAATACTACGAGCGGGTGCTGGTCCGGGGCCTCGACATCGCCCGCGCGCGGGAGCAGGGGCTCACGCTCGACCAGCTCGTCGGCGCCGAGCCGCATCCGGTGGTGACCAAGTCGTTCAGCCTCACGAACCGGATGCTCTCCGACCTCGGGAACATCGACCGCCCGTTCCGCCTCGTGCTCGACTCGGTCGACTTCTTCTTCGAGGTGCTCCAGCCGAACGACGTGACGACGGTGGCACGACAGATCCGCCATCGCTGCCAGACGATCGGTGGGCAGGCGCTGCTCACGATCCACTCGGTCACCCACGACCGCGCCGTGTACGGGCTCCTTCAGGACCTCGCGGACCTTGCCTTCCAGCTGCGCGCCGAGCCCCACGGGGGTCGCTACGTCCACACCCTGTTCACCGAGAAGGTCGCGAATCGCCCCGACCTCGCCCGGATCACCCCGGTCCACGTCGGAGACTCCGGCTGGCTCGCCGGGGCGCTCGAGGGCGCCCCGGGATAGCGGCCTACGCGCCGGTAACCGAGGCTTTATCGCCCACGGTCGGCTCGGTCCGTGGGGTCGCCGTGGAAGACGTCGTCATCCGCACGCTGGAGAAGGTATCGCTTCGGGAACCGATCCTCGTCGAGGGTCTGCCCGGGGTCGGTAACGTCGGGAAGCTCGCGGCGGACTATCTGCGCGACCAGCTCGCCGCGAAACCGCTCGCGACGATCCACTCGAAGTTCTTCCCACCGCAGGTCTACGTCTCCGAGGAGGGGATCATCCGGCTCGTCTCGAACGACCTCTCCTACTGGAAGGCACCCGCCGCGGCCCAGCACGACCTCCTGATCCTCGGGGCGACTACCAGGGCATCAGTCCCGAGGGCCAGTACGAGATCACGGAGCGGGTCCTCGACTACTGCCACGCGCTCGGCGTCCGGGAGGTGTTCACCCTCGCCGGCTTTGCGCAGGGGCGCGTCGTCGAGGAGCCTCGGGTGCTCGGAGCGGCGACGAGCGCGTCGCGGGTCGAGCTGATGAAGAAGTTCTCGGTCGTCTTCTCCCGCAACGACCCCGGCGGGGGGCTCATCGGCGCGAGCGGTCTGTTCCTCGGGCTGGGCCGGCTCGTCGGTATGGAAGGGGTCTGTCTGATGGGCGAGACGAGCGGCTATTTCGTCGACCCCCGCAGCGCGGAGGCCGTGCTCAAGGTGCTCGCCCGGGTGCTCCGCATCGACCTCGACTTCACGGCGCTCCAGGCGAAGGCAAAGGAGATCGACCGGATCGCGCAGAAGATCCACGACGCCGAGCAGCACGCCACGGAGCCGGGGGCTCCGGGCGCTCCGCCGGCCCGCGACGACCTCGGGTACATCGGCTGACCGGTCCGCCGTCGGGGGAGCGGGAGCGATGCCCGACGCGACCGCCCCGCTCGACGCCGCCGAGGAGGCCCGGGTCCGAGCCGTGACGGAGCGACTCGAGAGGGCCGCGGACCCGACGGGCTTCGTCCCGTGCGACCGGTTCATGGAGATCTCGCTCTACGCGGACGCGGTCGGCTACTACCAGCGCGCGGCCACGCCGCTCGGGACGTCGGGGGACTACTACACCGCGGCGCACGTCGACCCGCTGTTCGCCGAGAGCCTCGCCCAGCGGGTCCGCGAACTGTATCGTGGGGTCTCCTCGCCGGCGCGGTTCACGATCGTCGAGCTCGGCCCGGGCGACGGGACGCTCGCCGCCGGTCTGTTGCGCTCGCTCGGACCTTCCGGGATCGTCGCGGAGTACGTCCTCGTCGACCGTTCGCCCGCCCGGGCACGTGACGCCGCGGCCCGGCTCGGCGCGGAACGTGCCGGCATTCCGGTGCGCTCGGCGGCCTCCCTCGCGGCGGTCGGGCCGACCACTGGGGTCGTCCTCGCCAACGAGCTCTTGGACGCCCAACCCGCCCGTCGCCTGCGGTGGGACGGCACC
>JASHUL010000196.1 GCA_030039995.1 Thermoplasmata archaeon | reverse complement strand
CGTGGTCGAGGAACGGATCCTCGGCGGTCCCGACCACAGCTTTCTCGCCTGTGTCGTCCTGGGGACGCGGGGGCCGGGCGCCTACTCGGTCGTCGACATCACGACCGGCGAGTGGTTCCACGGCCTCGGCGACGGTCCGGGCGTCGAGGGGCTGCTGTCGGCCGTCGCGCCGTTCCAGCCGCGGGAGTTCCTCACGGCCGAGGGAGAGCCCGGCGCCGGTGCCGGTTTGCTCGCCGCGGTCCGTCGCGAGTTCCCCGCCGCCCGC
Organism: Thermoplasmata archaeon; assembly: GCA_030039995.1. Taxonomy (GTDB): domain Archaea; phylum Thermoplasmatota; class Thermoplasmata; order Lutacidiplasmatales; family UBA184; genus Lutacidiplasma. The sequence goes on along the minus strand of JASHUL010000196.1, from coordinate 19,681 downwards.
GTCGAACCCGCGCCGTCGCCGGTCGCCGTCGGCGAGGTCCCGGAGTCGGGCCGGTCGGGCGCCGCGCCCGAGGCACTGGTCGACGATGCCGACCGGCGGCTCGTCGCGTACCTCAAGGTCGCACAACCGAAGCTCTTGCCCCATTTGCTCCGCGCGGAGCGCGGGGCGGCGGGTCGGCGGCTCGTCCTCGACGCGAAGACGCTACGGCATCTCGAGATCCGGCGTGCGATGAACCCGGACGACCCGAAAGGGGCGACGCTCTTCGACAGCTGGGACGAGACCGCCACGGCCTCCGGCCGACGCACGCTCGCATTCTGGCTCACGAACCCGCTCGCGGACGTCCCCGCGATCACCGCCCGACTCGACGCGGTGGCGACGCTCGTCGGCCGGGGCGCGGGTCTCGAGGAGTTGCGGACAACGCTCCGCCGCATCCCCGACCTCGCCCGGATCGCCTCGCGGGTCGCGAGCCGCCGGGTGCGGCCCCCGGAGCTCGGGAGCCTCCGGGACGGCCTCCGCTCGGTCGCGGGGGCGGTGGAGTGGCTCGAGCGGGCGCCGGACGACCCGTCGTTCGCGCGCCTGCGCGCCGACCTGGCCTCGCCGTCCGGGCTCGAGGAGCTGCTGCGGGGGGCGCTGCCCGAGACGCTCCCGCCGACCGAAGAGTCGGGAGAGCTGTTCCGGCCGGGACACGCGCCCGAGGTCGACCGGGCTCGGGACGCCGAGCGCGCGGCGCTCGCCGAGCTCTCCGAGCTCGAGCGGTCGGAGCAACTCGCGTCCGGCATCAAGACCCTCAAGGTCGGCTACAACCAGGTCTTCGGTTACTACTTCGAGGTCACGAAACCGCATCTCGCCCGCGTTCCACCGCACTTCCGCCGCCGCCAGACGGTCGCGCAGGCCGAGCGGTTCACCTCGGACGCGCTGGACGAGATCGAGCGGCGCCTGCGGGAGGCGCGCGAGGGGGCCCGCCTCGCGGAGGCCGCGCGGTGGGAGGAGTTCCTTTCCGAGGTCGACCGGCGGGTGGCCGGGGTGTTCCGCGTCGCGCGGGCGGTCGGGGAGCTGGACGCGCTCGCCACGTTCGCGCATCTCGCCCAGACGCGCGGCTACGTCCGACCGGTCGTGGACGAATCCACCACGCTGACCGTCCGGGACGGGCGTCATCCGGTGCTCGAGCGCGGGCTCGCCGAGCGGTACGTTCCGAACGACGTCGAGCTCGACGCCGGCACGCACCGTCTGCTCGTGCTCACCGGACCGAACATGTCGGGCAAATCGACGTACATGCGGCAGGTCGGCCTCCTCGTCGTGCTCGCCCAGGCGGGCTCCTTCGTCCCCGCGAAGTACGCCCGGGTCGGGCTCGTCACGCAGCTGTTCACCCGGATGGGGTTCACCGACGAGATCGGACGTGGCAAGTCGAGCTTCATGGTCGAGATGACGGAGGTCGCCGAGATCCTCCGGTCCGCGGACGAGCGCTCGCTGGTCCTTCTGGACGAGGTCGGGCGCGGCACGAGCACGTTCGACGGGCTCGCGCTCGCGTGGGCGACCCTGCGGCACCTGCACGACGTCACCCGCGCCCGCGCCGTGCTCGCGACGCACTACCATCAGCTCACCGAGCTGGTCGAGAGCCTCCCGTCGGCGCGCAACGCCCATCTGGCGGTCCGGGAGGGACCGGACGGGATCGTGTTCCTCCATCGGCTGGTCCCCGGGAGCACCGACCGAAGCTACGGCATCCACGTGGCGCGACTCGCGGGCGTGCCCGAGGGGGTCCTTGCCGAGGCGGAACGCCTCTTGAAACGTCTCGAAGCGGAGGGAGCGTCGCCGGCCCCGAGCCGCCGGGGCGCGCGACGCGCGGCCCGGTACACCCAGGCCGTGCTCCTGACCGAAGCGGGGCCGCCGGCCGACCCGTTGCGGAAGGAGCTCGAGGCGATCGACCTCGACCGGCTCACGCCGCTCGACGCGCACCGGAAGCTCGCCGACCTGCGGGCTCGGGCGCGGGAGTCCCGGAGGGACGATCCGCCGACGGGAGGCGAAACGTGACCCCGGCGCCGCGCGAGCGACGGCCGATCCGACCCCTCTCGGCGCGCACCGTCGAGCGGATCGCGGCCGGGGAGGTCGTCGAGCGGCCCGCCTCGGTCGCGAAGGAGCTCGTCGAGAACTCGATCGACGCGGGCGCGACCACGGTGACGGTCCGCCTCGAGGGCGGGGGGTCGACCGGCCTTGAGGTGGCGGACAACGGCATGGGGATCCCTCCCGACGAGCTCGAGCTCGCGGTCCAGCGTCATGCGACGAGCAAGCTCGCCCCGGACGGTCCGGTCGACGCCATCGACTCCCTCGGCTTTCGAGGGGAAGCGCTCGCCGCGATCGCGTCGGTCTCCCGGTTCCAGCTGATCTCTCGGCCGACCGAGCGAGAGGTCGCCGACGGGATCTCGGTCGTCGGCGGGAAGGTCACCGGACGGTTCCGGTCTCCGCGCGCGATCGGGACGACCGTCGAGGTCGGCGAGCTGTTCTTCAACACCCCGGCCCGACGCAAGTTCCTGAGGAGTCCCGCCGCGGAGCAGCTCGAGGTCGTCCGCACCGTCGAACGCCTCTACGTCGCGCGCCCCTCGGTCACGTACCGTGTGGAGTCCGAGGGCCGCGAGGTCGTGTCGCTCCCCGCCGCGGTCCGCGTCGAGGACGCGGCGGCCCGGGTGCTCGGACCCCGCCTCCTCAACGAGGGGTTCCCGGTCGGAGGGTCGGTACCGGGCGGCACGGTGAGCGGCGTGCTCGGCCGACCGACGACGGCCGCGCCGAACAGCGCGGGGCTCTACCTCGTCGTCAACGGGCGGTCGATCGGCTCCCGGCCTCTCGCCCAGGCGGTCCGGGCCGCGTTCGCCGACCACCTTCCGCGGGGCCGGTTCCCCGTCGGCGTCCTCCGCCTCGAGCTCGACCCATCGCGCGTCGACGTCAACGTTCACCCGACGAAGCGCGAGGTCCGCTTCGCGAAGGAGCGCGAGCTCCTGGACGCGGTCCGTCGCGAGGTCCGCCGCGGCCTCCTCGCGTCGCCCCAGGTCGCCGACCTGGCCCCGGAACGGGGACCCGTGCCGGCTCCGGTGGAATGCGGGACGGCCGGGCGGTCCGGGACACGTCTCTCCTCGACGGCCCCGAGTTCCCGCGTTCAGTCGCGGCTCGACGAGGGACCCGCGTCACCGCCCTCGGTCCCGACCGCGTCCGGCGCCGGACGTCCGTCGCTCGTCCTGCTCGGTTGCCTGCAGGCGATCTACTGGGTCGCGGAGGCCGACGACGGGCTCGTGCTGATCGACCAGCATGCGGCGAGCGAACGGGTGGTCTACGAGACCTTGTTGCGCGACGGGCGGCTCGCCCGGCAGGCGCTCGTCGAACCCGCGACGCTCGCGCTCACAGGCACCCAGGCCGCGGCGCTCGTCGCCCACGAAGAGGAAGTGCGAGCGTCCGGTTTCGAAGGCGAGCCGTTCGGCCCGACGACGTTCCGGGTCCGGAGCGTCCCGTCGTACCGTGGGCGCCGGGCGCGAGCGGACGCACTGCTCGAGCTGCTCGACGAGCTGGCCGCCGGGGGTCGACCCGTCGTGGCGGGAGGGTTGCGCGAGCGGACCGCCGCCTCGGTCGCCTGCCACGCCGCGATCCGCGCCGGGGACCCGGTCGAACCGGAGGAGTTCCGACGGGTGTTACGCTCGCTGAGCGAGCTGCCGGAGTCGGCGTACTCCTGCCCGCACGGGCGGCCGATCTTCGTTCGATTTCCTCGATCCCGGCTCGACCGATGGTTCCTGCGGACGGGCCCGTGACCCTCCCGCGGGAGCGGACCCGGCCCCGGGAGAGCGAGATCGTCGCGGCAGCGCGTGCCCACCTCGAAACGCTCGGGTACCGGGTGTGGGTGAACCCGGACGGGCGGGACTACTTCGACCTCGTCGCCCGTCGGGGCCGGGACGTGGGGCTGGTGGAGGCGAAGGTCGCCGGGACCCGCCAGGTGCTCGCCCAGGCGCTCCGTCGCCGGGCGTGGGGCGACTGGGTCGCGGTCGTCCTCGCGACCGAGCGGGCGGCCTGGCATCTCGCCGACCGGACCGCGCACGGTCGGGCGGCACCGATCGGGGTCTGGTGGGCGCGCCGCGGCACCGGCGTGACCGTCGTGCGGGACGCCCGGCCGTGGACTCGGACCGCGGCCGACGACCCGTTCGGGCCCCTTCGGCAACGGTTCCATCGCCTCCTCGATGCTCTCGAGGCCGGCGAGCTACCCGAGGCGACCGCCTGGGACGGCGTCGCCCGCGAGGTCCGGCGGGCCTCGGGCGGCCGGGGGTTCTCCGAGTGGCGCCTCGACGAACCGACCGAGTGAGCCGTCAGCCGGCGCCGGGCAACGTGGCGCCCGACACCTCGTCGGCGACCCGCAGCGGGTCGAACGCCGCGGCGTACCGTTCCCCGGCGCTCGCGAGCGTGCGGCGGGCCGCCGGGTCGGCGAGGAGCTCCGCCAGCACCGACGCGAGCTCGCCGGGGTCGTCGGTGGGCACCGACCGGACGGCGTCGCCCGGGTCGACCGGTAGACGGACCCCGGGGCTGGCGATCACGCATCGGCCCGCCCGCAGCGCGAGGATCGCGCCCGGGTCGAAGCCGGTCGTGCGCCGCGAGAGGAGGACGACGTCCGCCGCCACGATCGCGCGCGCGAACGTCATGCCGTCGCGCGCCTCGACGGCGACGACCCCGGGTTCGGCCGGGGCGGTGGTCCCGGCGACGACGAGGCGCGCGCCGGGGAAGAACGAACGGATCCGTCGGAACGCCTCGCGCGCCCGGTCGATACCCGACGGCTCGGGCTCTTCGACCGGCGCGAGGGTGGCGACGACGGGGACGTCGGCGGGGATGCGGAAGCCGGCGCGGGCCGCCTCCCGCGTCGGCGGGTCCGTGGGCGACGCGACCGGAGGGAGCGCGGCGCGGAAGCGGCGTTCGGGGATCGCGTATTCCCGGTGCAGGTCGCCGGGAAGCCCGGCCGCGTCGTAGAACAGGCGGTCGGCCTCCTGGAGCGCCGCCTCCTCCAGCCGTCGGACCGCCCGTCGGTCGCGCCAGGCGTCGAGGCGGTCCCGGAAGCCGCTCGGCGCGCGGCCCTCGCGCGCGCGGTCGTAGGCGGCGAGCTCCATCTCCCGGACGAACACGCCGAGGACCGGGCCGCCGTTCCCCGACCGGTGGAGGCCGAGCCGGCCGAAGCCGGCCGGGTCGCGCAGGATGAGGTCGGTCGTCCGCCGAATCCGCTTCCCCGCGGCGGCCGCGAAGTCCGCGCCCTCGACCGCGGCCCCCGGGCGACGGACCGGTATCTCGACCGGGATGTCGACGGTCCCCGCGGGGGGGGCGCCGGCGGCCGGCCCGGTCGGATGCACGACCGCCACCGAGTCGCCGCGTTCGGCGAGCGCGGCGGCGAGCGCCCAGGCGGGGGCGGCATGGTCGTACGGGTCCGGGGACGGAGGCCCGGCCGCGATGACGTCGACCGTCCGGGACGTCATGCCCGCGCGACTAGGGGTGCGAGCGAAAAACGTTGGGGTGAAGGCGCCGCGTCACGCGGCGAGGCCGAGTCGGCGCCCGAACGACTGGCCGGAGAGTCCGGGCGGCGCCGCGACGCCCATCCCCTCGAGCACGGTCGGGGCGACGTCGAGCAGGCTCAGCGGCCCATCGTCGGGTCCGGGGCGGACGCCGTCCCCCGCCCCGATCAGGATCCCGTTCATCCGGTGGGTGCCGCAGCCGTAGAAGAACTCGGGTCGATCCCGGATCAACGGCTCGGGGTAGCTGAAGTCCATCCGCGGCTCCGTCCGCATCTCATCGACCCGGATCAGGAGCTCGGGGGCGCGGCCGAACGCGTGACCGTGGTAGATCTCCTTCGGCTCGAGGACCTCGATCCGCGCGTCCGGGTACGCCTCGAGCCGCCGCCGGATCTCGGCGACGACCGCCGTCCGCCGGTCGGGAGTGAGCTCGGGGTTCCGCAGGTTCAGGTAGATCCCCTCGGGCACGGGGTAGGAGAAGGCGACCGTCCGCTTCCAATCGATCCGTTCGGCCATCTGCTCGAACGACGCGGCGCCGCTCAAGAGGTTCGAGATCCGCTCGGCCCGGCCGCTCTCGAGCACGTTCGCTACGGGCTTCGCGAGCAGTCGCCCCAGGCCGAGCCGCTGGGACCAGAGGATCATCCGCGCGATCAGGTTCCGGCCCGAGACGTCCGCGCCCTCGCGGAGCACGAGGTACCCTTCGTTCGTGAGCCAGCGGTTCGTCAGGAAGTCCGACCGGATCTCCCCGTGCCCGTGGTCGCTCACCACCAGCGTCACCGCGGGGCCCCCGGCGGCGCGGAACGCGGCGTCGACCTGCCGGCAGGCCGCGTCGACCGACCGCCAGAACTCCCGCAGGTCGTTCGGGATCTGGTCGACCGGTCGGCTCATCTCCGGCCAGAACTGGTGCTCGACCCGGTCGGTCTCCCGGAAGAGGGCGAACAGGAAGTCCGGCCGGTGGTGCCCGGCGAGCGCCGCCGCCGACTGGCCCCGCTGGACGACGTTCCGGGTCGCCCGGTCGAGCCATCCGGCGCGGTCGCGCTCCCGGTAGACCGGGAGCTCGTGCGGGTACGGGGCCCCGATCGTTCCCTCGATCTCGGCGCGCAGCTCTCGCGGGTAGGTGACGGTCTGCTCGGAGAACATCCCCGGCACGACGAACCCGTGGAGGGGGTACCCCGAGAGAAGCGGGAAGTTCACGACCCCGACCTTCACGCCCTGGCGGGAGAGGCGGTCCCACATCGCCTCGGCGGGGCGGAACGTGGAGACGAGCTTCGACTCACCGGGGGTCGCCGTCGGCTCCGTGAAGCCGTAGATCCCGAGCTCGCCCGGGTCGCGGCCGGTCGCGAGAGAGTACCACGCGGGAATCGTCTTCGCCGGGTAGACCGAGGTAAGGGGCGCCCGGACCCCGCGGTTCACCATCGACGTGAGGAACGGGAGGTCGCCCGCCTCCATCAGCGGGTCGAGCAGGTCGAACGTCCCGCCGTCGAGGCCGAGGATGAGGAAGCGACGAACCGGCGGTGTCATTCGCTCAGCTCGGGCGGAGAGGGCGGCTCACTGCTTATCTCCGGTGGCCTGCCGCTATAAGACGTTTCGTCCAATAACTTGACGGTCCGAGGCGGCGGCGTCACAGGACCCGGATCGCCTCGAGGTTGTATGGCGCCCGGGACTCGAGGTTGAACCGCTTGTGCAGGCTAGAGGAGAGGTCGACCGTCTTCGACTCCTCCCCGTGGTTCAGGATGATCGTGCGCGGGCGGGGGTCGAGCGAGGCGACATAGTTCATCAGCTGGACCCGGTCCGAGTGGCCCGAGAACCCCTCGATCGTGGCGATCTCCAGGCGCACGGGCACCGACGCCTGCCGTGAGCCGTCGACGAACGACGCCTCCGAGAGTCCGCGCTGCAGGCGCTTTCCGAACGTCCCCTCGGCCTGGTAGCCGACGAACAGGAGCCCGTTCCTCTCCTCGGGAGCCCACCCGCGGAAGTACTCCATCACCGGCCCCCCGCTCATCATCCCGGACGTCGCGAGCACGATGCACGGCTCCTTCGAGTCGACGATGCCGGCCCGCATCTGGGCCGAGTCGACCCGACGGAAGACGTCCGAAAGGAACGGATTGTCCCCCTGCTGGAAGATCTGCGTGCGGAGCTGGCTGTTCAGGAACTCGGGGTACGCCGTGTGGATCGCGGTCGCCTCGAAGATCATCCCGTCCAGATAGACCGGGACGCGGGGGATCTTCCCCTCGCGCATCCGCTCCTCGATGACCAGCATCACTTCCTGCGAGCGGCCGACCGCGAAGACCGGGACGACGAGATGGCCGTTCCGGCTCAGCACCTTCGTCGTCAGTTCGGTGAACTGCTCGGTCGCCTGCTGCCGGCTCGGCTGGATGTCGCGGTACCCGCCGTATGTCGACTCGAGCACGAGCGTCTCGAGGCGCGGGAATCGGTTCGTCGCCGGATTGAACAGCCAGCTTCGCTCGAACTTGATGTCACCGGAGTAGGCGAGGTTGTGGTCCCCGTCCCCGAGGTGGAAGTGGCAGATGGACGACCCCAGGATGTGGCCGGCGTTGTGCATCGTCAAGCGGATGTCGGGGGCGATGTCGGTCGTCTCCCCCCAGCGGAGCGGGATGGTGCGCCAGACGAGCTCGCGGACCTGGGCGGAGTCGTAGAGGCCGCGCCGCGCCTCCTGGTTGACGACCTTGATCGCGTCGAGCAGCATGAGCGTCATCAGGTCGCGGGTCGGCGCCGTGCAGTAGATCGGGCCCTTGTACCCATACTTGAGGAGCACGGGGACGAGCCCGCAGTGGTCGAGGTGGGCGTGGGTGACGACGACGGCGTCGAGCGAATCGAGCGGGAGGAGCTCGGGCGCGTTGAAGAACGGCGTGCGGTCCGACCCGGGGTCGATCCCGCAGTCGATCAGCACCTTCGAGTTCTGCGTCGTCAGGAGATGCGCGCTGCGTCCGACCTCGCGGTACCCGCCGAGGGCAGTGTTCCGCGCCCAGAGCTTCTCGGGGAGCGGGTCACGCGCGATCCGGATGCCGACCTTCTTGAGGAACGACCGGCGGTCGTCGAACGAGTTCCGCAGGTGGATGCGGACCTCCTCGACGGTCTTGGACGGGATCGGGGGCGTCCGGACGACGGTCGGCACCCACCCGATCTTCCGTTTCAGGTCGTTCAGGACCGAGCCGCCGCGACCGATCGCGGCGCCCGGGTTGGCCGCCTCGATCGTGACCTCGCCGGTCTCGGGCTCGAAGAACAGCTGGTTGATCTCCGCCTCGGGAGGGATCACCTCCCGCGTCATCTTCTCGGCCTCCTTCGGGTCGATGAGCGTCGCGGGGTCGCTGCGGACGACCACGCGCCGGTGGAGTCGCTGCGCGACCTGCCGGAGCAGGTCGCCGCCCGAGAGGAACGAGTCGAGTTGCTTCGTGTAGAGGACGATCTGCGGGCCCTCGAGCTCGATGTCGGTGACCTCGATCGTCTCCGGGAGCACGCTTCGGAGCGCTTCCCGTGTTTGTTCGATAAGAGAGTCGAAACTCATGCACTGCGGAAGGGGTTTTCCCGGAAGGGGTTCGTCGCGCACCCGACGGGTGCGATCCTAAGGTAGGACCGGAGGCAACGGTATCTTGAGTGCCTTCAGACGCTTATTAATTTCGTCGTCCGACAGCTCCCGATACTCTTTGGCCGTGATGACGTGGCAGAGGTAGCCGTCGCCGCTCGCGCTGTCGCGCTTCATCGCGACCGTGAGCCCTCGGAGCGCGAGGTCGACGCCGTCCGAGGTCGAGAGGTCCCGGGAGTATCCCTCCTCCAGCACGCCGTAGGCGAATGTCGAGCCCGACCCGATCGAGCAGAACCGGTCCTCGATGCAGCCGCCGGCCGGGTCGACCGAGAAGACGTGGCCGCCCTTCGCATCGACGCCGCCGAGGATCAGCCAGGCGTAGTACGGGTAGTAGCGGCTGCCACTGAGAATGTTGGCGAGGAGCGTCGCGGCGCCCTCGGCGCTGACCGGACCGTTCCGCCGGAGCCGGTAGAGCGACACCTCGGCCTTGAGGTACCGGGCCAACACCTGGGCGTCGCCGACCATGCCGGCGATCGTGATCCCGAGGTTTTGGTCGATCTTGAACAGCTTCTGGGTCTGCTTGTTCATGATCATCGAGCCCGCGGTCGCGCGGCGCTCGGTGGCGAGCACGACGCCGTCCTTCAGCACGAGACCGATCGTCGTCGTGCCCTTCAGCAGCCGATCCTCGTCGGCCGCGCTCACTGGATTCCGCATCATCGTACGACCCCCGCTATCTCGGGGGCGGAGAGCGGACCCGGGTTCGCTATATAACGGCTCACCGGGCGATTACGCGCGCGTCACCGAGGAACCTCCGGGGACGTGGTGGCGGGGCTTCCCGGAGGCCGTCCGGAAGCCCGAGCGACGCTCCGCGGCGACGGCCGTTAAGTCTTCGCGCGGTTCGGTGGGGCCGGCATGGAGCGCCACGAGGTCGTCGTGGTCGGGGCCGGGCTCGCCGGCCAACGAGCGGCACTGGCCGCGGTCCAGGCAGGGCGCGACGTCGCGCTTGTCTCGAAGCTCCATCCGCTCCGGTCGCACTCGGGGGCGGCCCAAGGCGGGATCAACGCCGCGCTGGGGAAAGAGGACTCGGTCGAGACCCACATCTACGACACGGTGAAGGGCTCGGACTACCTCGGCGACCAGGACGCGATCGAGTTCTTCTGTCAGGAAGCCGGCCCGACGGTCGTCGAGATGGAGCACTTCGGCACGATCTTCAGCCGGGGCGAGGACGGCTCGCTCGCACGGCGGGCGTTCGGCGGGGCCGGGTTCCCTCGGACGATCTATGCGGCGGACCGGACCGGGCTCGCGTTGCTCCAGGGGTTGTGGGAGCGTCTCGGCACGGAGCGGTTCACACTCTACGAGGAGTGGGACCTCACCGAGCTCGTCGTCCGCGACGGCCGGGTGCACGGGATCGTCGCGTTCGACCGGAAGTCCGGCGCCTTCGAGGAGATCGCGGGCAAGAGCGTCGTACTCGCGACCGGCCCCTTCGGTCGGGTGTACGGGCGGACGACCAACGCCCACAGCTGCACGGGGGACGGCGTCGCGGCCGCGTACGACGTCGGCGCGTTCCTCAAGGACATGGAGTTCGTCCAGTTCCACCCGACGGCGCTGCTCGAGTCCGGGATCCTGATCACCGAGGGCGCGCGCGGGGAGGGCGGGATCCTCAAGAACCGGACCGGCGAGCGATTCATGAGCCGGTACGCCCCGCACGTGCTCGAGCTGGCGTCGCGGGACGTCGTCTCCCGGGCGATCGTCACGGAGGTCGCGGAAGGTCGCGGGTTCCCCGGTCCGTACGGTAGCTACGTCCACCTCGAACTGATGCATCTCGGCAAGGAGAAGGTCGAGAGCCGGCTCCAGGAGATCGTCGACTTCTGCCGGAACTTCGCGGGCATCGACCCCGTCACCGAACCGATCCCCGTGTACCCGGGCCAGCACTATATGATGGGCGGGATCGGCACGAACAAGCGGGGCGAGACGAACATCCGCGGGCTCTACGCGGCGGGCGAGGCGGCCTGCGTCTCGATCCACGGAGCGAACCGCCTCGGAGGAAACTCCCTGCTCGAGACGCTCGTCTTCGGCAAGCAGGCCGGTATCGCGGCCGCGGAGTACGCGGCGACCGCGCCCGCGCCCGAGATGCACGCCGCCGACCTCGACGCGGCGGTCGCGCCGTTGCGGGCCTGGTCGAGCCGCACGGACGGCGAAGACCCGTCCGCACTGCGGACGGAGATGCAGGCGACGATGGAGCAGTACGTCGGCATCTACCGGAACGAGGCCGATCTGCTCGAAGGGCTGAAGCGAATTCGGGCGATCAAAGCCCGCTTCGACCGGGTCCGGGTCGTCGACCAGTCCAAGGTCTACAACGTCAATCTGACCGATGCGCTCGAGGTCGGTCACATGCTGGAGCTCGCGGAGACGATCGTGGTCGGCGCCTACGCACGGACCGAGAGCCGCGGGGCGCACGCGCGGACCGACTATCCGAAACGGGACGACGCCCGCTGGATGCGCCACACGCTGGCCCAGAAGACCCCGCAGGGGCCGAGCCTCTCGTACGCGCCGGTGACGTACACGCGCTGGGAACCGAAGGAGAGGGTGTACTGATGGCAGAGGAGACGGTGTCCGCGAAGTTCGAGGTCTACCGGTACGACCCCGCCACGGACGCGGCCCCCCGGTACCAGGAGTACACGCTCGACCTGGCGCCGCACACTCCCGTGCTGACCGCGTTGCTCCGCATCCGGGCCGAGGTCGACCCGACGCTCACGCTCCGCTACTCGTGCCGTAGCGCGATCTGCGGCTCGTGCGCGATGCGGGTCAACTCGAAGAGCCGGCTCGCCTGCGAAACGCAGGTCGGGCCCGAGCTCGCGCGCAACGGCCGGATCGTGGTCGAGCCGATGCGCAATCAGCCCGTGCTCCGGGACCTGGTGGTCGACCAGGAGCCGTTCTGGCGACAGTACGACGCGATCGACCCGCACCTGATCCTCGACCCGCGCCACCCGATGCCCGAGGGCAAAGAGACGGCGATGACCCCCGCGCAGGTCGAGCGGTTCCACGAGACGCCCCGGTGCATCGCGTGCGCCGCCTGCTTCTCCGCCTGTCCAGCGGTCGAAGCGGACGTCGGCTTTCCGGGCCCGATGGCGCTCGCGAAGCTGTACCGGTTCGTCGTCGACCCGCGCGACACGGCGACGCAGGACCGCCTCCTCCGCATCCAACCGGCCGGCCTCTGGACGTGCCTGCGGTGCCATCTGTGCACCGAGGCGTGCCCGAAGGACGTCCGACCGTCCGAGCGGATCCGCGACCTGAAGGAGATGGCGATCCGCGCCCAGGGCGCGACCGAGAACGGCTCCCGCCACGCGGTCGGGTTCAAGGAGAACATCCGGGAGCGGGGTCTGCTGCAGGAGTCGAAGCTCGTCCGCCAGACGTCGGGGGTCGCCGGCCTCGTCAGCCAGCTCGGCCAGGGGGTCCGCATCTACCGCAAGAAGCCCGAGGTGCTGAAGTCCCCGCACCGGATCGAGGGGCTGGACGAGGTCGAGAAGATCTACGCGGCGCTCGACCGGGAGGAGGATACGTCGTGAAGCTGGCCTACTATCCCGGTTGCGTCGCCCAAGAGTCGGGCAAGGAGCTCGACATGGCCACTCGCTGGGTCTGCCGCGCGCTCGGGATCGAGCTCGTGGAGTTCCCGAACTTCTCCTGCTGCGGCTCGGGGTTCGTCGACGAAGCGAACGAGGTGCTGAACGTCGCGCTGAACGCGCGCAACCTCGCGATCGCGGAACGCGCCGGCCTCGACCTCCTCACGATCTGCTCCACCTGCCAGGGGATGCTTTCGCTCGCGAACCTTCGGCTCACCGACCCGAAGGTGAAGGCGCGGGTCGACGGCGCCCTGAAGCCGATCGGCATCGAGTACCGCGGGACGACGAAGGTCAAGCATCTGCTTCGGGTACTGGTCGAGGACGTCGGCCTCCCGGCGATCCGGGCGAAGGTCCGGCGACCGCTCTCCGGACTCAAGGTCGGGGCGTTCTACGGCTGCCATCTGCTGCGGCCCGGGGACGAGATGAACTGGGAGAGTCCCGAGGAGCCCCGGTCGTTCGAGGAGCTTCTCGACGCGCTCGGGGCGACGCCGGTCTACTACCGCGGCCGGGTCATGTGCTGCGGCTTCCCGATCCAATTCGTCAAGCCCGAGGTCGCGAGCCGGATCGCCGGCCGGCAGATCGACGACGCCAAGACGCACGGCGCGGACGCGATGGCGACGCCGTGCCCCCTCTGTCACATCTCGCTCGACGCCTACCAGAACCAGGCCGCGAAGGCGGTCGGCCACTCGCTCGACATGCCGGTGTTCCACCTGCCGCAGGTCGTCGGGCTCGCGCTGGGCGCCTCGCCGGAGGAGCTCGGCCTCGCCCGACATCTCGTCCCGACGGAGAGCGCGCTTGGCAAGATCGGCACGAAAGCCCCCGCGTAGGTCCCGTGCCACCGGGACCCGCGAACGGTTCTCGAGCGGTTCGCCCTGGGAGCCGGTCGTCGGCTACAGCCGAGCCGTCCGGGTCGGCTCGCGCGTCTACGTCTCGGGAACGACGGCGTTCGGACCGGACGGCCGGATCGTCGCGCCCCTGGACCCGTACCGCCAGACGGTGCGCGCCCTCGACAACATCGAGGCGGCGCTCGGAGCCCTGGGGAGCGGGCGGGACGCGATCGTCCGCCTCCGCATCTACGTGACGGACCTGACCCGTTCGTCCGAGGTGACGCGCGCGCTCGGCGAGCGGTTCCCGCCGATCCGGCCCGCGATGACGCTCGTCGGCGTCGCCGGGCTCATCGACCCGGCCATGATGGTGGAGATCGACGCCGACGCGGAGGACCTGCCGGTGCGGCCGGCGGGCCGGTAGGCGGCGATGACCGCCGGGCCGCCTGCGGGCGAGACGACCGGTCCGACCGCGCCGCTCGCCGACGCGCCCCACGACGACTCGCTGCGCGGGCGGGTCCATTACCGCAGCCACCCCGAGATCACCCAGATCGCCGGCGAGGACCTCGGGCGGATCGTCTCGCTGAGCGACGGCGTGTTCGCGTTCGCGATGACGCTCCTCGTGCTGTCACTGGTCGTGCCGACGTTCCCGGCCGGGACGTCCGTGACCGAGGGGGGCTTGGTCCACAAGCTGTGGAACGACTGGCCGACGTTCCTGGGCTACGCGTTCGCCTTCATCATGATCGCGATCTGGTGGATCGTCCACAACCGGACGTACCAGTACATCGCGCGCTTCGACTCCGGTCTCGTCTGGATCAACATGATCCTGTTGATGCAGATCGCCGTGATGCCGTTCGTCCTGGGCGTCTATACGACCTACTCCATGCACCGCGTCGCCGTCGACCTCTTCGCCGGGATCCAGGTGACCCTGGGCCTCACCACGACCGGGCTGTGGGAGTACGCACAACGCAAGGGCCTGTCCAAACCGAACACCCCGCCGGCCGCCGCACGGTACTTCACCCGCCGGGGCTACCTGTCGGCGGCGGTCTTCGCCGCCTCGATCGGGATCTCCTTCGTGAGCGTCGAGGCCGCGCAGATCTCGTGGGCCGCGATCTTCTTTGTCCAGCGGATGCTGACCGTCGAGGGCGACTAGCGGGGCCGGCCCGCCTCGTTCGGTGCCAGGACCCGGGCTCCTTCGCCACGCGTCACGTAGACGTGGAGGCGGTCGCACGTTCCGCGGAAGAACGCCCGGCCGTCCGTTCCGAAGGTCGACCGTAGCCGCTCCGCGATCTCCCCGTCGGAGAGCGTCGGGTCGACCTCGGGCGTGAACATGCAGCGAAAGACGAGGAACCGTCGCCCCTCGACGTCGAGGCGTTCGGTCTCGGGCGCGTCGCAGAACGGACAGGCGAGCACGCGAGGATCGAGCCGCGGCCGGAGTTAATCGTTGGCGGTGCCGGGGTCGTCAGGACCCGGGCGGGGGCGGCGGAGGTACCGGCGGGCCGTTGAACGGCGGCGCGCCCGGGGGCGCCGGCGGTGACGGACGCCGCCGACGGGCGACGACGAGGACGACCAGCACCACGACGACGACGACCACCGCCACGAGGATCCAGACCCAGTCACCGACGCCGGAAGAACTCGGGGCCGACGCCCCCGAGCTCGACGTGACTGTGAGTGTCGCGTTCCCTTGGGTCGTGTTCCCGAGGTCGTCGGTCGCGGTGACGGTGATGCGGAAGCTACCGGCGGCGGTCGGCGTGCACGGGAGTGTCGGCGTGTTCTCGGTGGTGCAGCCGGCGGGGAGCCCGGAGTAGCTGTAGTGGAACGGCGACGTGCCCCCGCTCACGTCCGCCGTCAGGTTCGACTCCGCCCCGAGCGCGATCGACGCGGGGTTCGCGGTCAGCGTGACCGAGAACGACGACGGGCCGATCGGGGCATTCGTGATCGTCAAGACCCACGTGCTGACCGGGCCTTCGCCGAGCGGCTCGTTCAGGTCGACGACCTCGTTGGCGGCGGCGTCGTAGACGAACTGACCGTACGTCGCTTGGGGATTGTTCGGGACGAGCGAGGTGTTGTACTGCGTCCAGGTCCCGCCGACGTAGAGCCAGGTCGAGTAGAAATCGTCGGGCGCCGGCGTGCCCCCGTACAGCACCACGCGATTGATCGAGCTGTCGAACGCGATCCCTTCGCCGCCCCGCGCGCCCGGGTGCACGGGGTTCGTGTCCTGGTTCCAGTCGGCGTCGTAGTACGTCCACGTGTCGTTGAGGGTCTCGACCGAGCCCTGGCCGCCGAACATCACCATCTCGCCGTCGACCGTGTCCCAGACCATCGCCTGGGTCTGACGACCGGGCGGCACGGTCGCGGGGGAGAGATGCGTCCATTGATTGCCGATGAACGACCAGGTCGCGTTCGTGTAGGTCTCCTGGACCCCGTCCGTGACGTTGACGCCGCCGAAGAGGAGGATCGCCTCGGTCTGCGCGTCGTAGGCCATCGAGAACCAGAACCCGGGGGGAGGCGACGGTCCGACCGTTGCGGAGATGTTGGTCCAGGTGCCGTCCGTCCAGGTCCACGTGTCGTTCAGGTCGTTGCGCGCCGCCCCTCGACCGCCGAACAGCACGACCTCGTTGTTCGCCGGGTCGTAAGCGAGGCCCGCGCCCGACCGGGGCGAGGGAGCGACCGTGGTCGTGACGTTCGTCCAGACCCCGTGCGCGAACGTCCAGGTGTCGTTGTAGAAGTCGGTCGCGTCCGTCGTACCGTTGAAGTACTGTCCCCCGAACAGCACGACCTCGCCGAGCTCCGAGTCGTAGACCATGCTGCCCGTGACCCGGGGCGGCGGCTGCGCCGCGTTCGCGAGGCTCAGGTTCGTCCAGGTGAGGTCGAGCGCCGCCGGGGTGACGGCGGTGGGGGCGACGGCCGCCACGGGCCCGGCCGCCCGGGGGCTCGCGGCGTTCGTCGCGCCGACGGCGATCGCGGAGACGACCGCGAGCAGCACGACCGCCCCGACCGCGACGGCCCGTGCTCCCGAGGTGCGCCGCACGCTCGGCGAAGGGGGTCCGGGATTTGAAGCCTTACGGCAGCGGCTCGGCGGCTCAGTCGATATACCCCAAGGATCGGAGTCGTTCCTTGAGCGCCTTCTCGTCCGCTTCGCTGAAGCCTTCGTCGTGGGACTGTTCGAGCAGACGCGCGAGCACGAACGTGACGAACGCGTCCACCGAGCCGAAGGAGGAGTGATGGACCCGCTCGTCCAGCCGACGCGCGACGTCCTCCGGGATCTGGATCGTCCGGGACGGTCCCGATGCGGGTCGCGATTCGGTCATCGGGGCCGGACGGGAGGGGGCGGGGTAGATAGGGTCTTCGCGGGCGGCGGGCCGTCAGTCGAACGAACGGTACGCGGCGGGCAGGCTCTCGGCCACCGACAGTCGGACGACGCGACCGTCCGGATACCGGGCGATCACGGTCGCGTGCGGGGCGTAGTCGAGGAGGAGCTGCCGGCAGTTGCCGCACGGGGAGAGGACCGGGAACGACCGGCCCCGCTTCGCGACCGCGACCATCGACGCGAGCTTCGCGTCCCCCGCGGTGAGCGCCGCGCCGATCGCCACGTGCTCCGCGCACGGCCCGTGGACCCCGTCGACGTTGAGGCCGACATACACGGCGCCCGACGCGGTCCGGACCGCGGCCGCGACCCCATGGCGACCTCGCCGGTACCCCGCGCGCAGCGCCTCCCGTGCGACCCGCACGAGCGCACGGTCCTCGTGGGCGAGCGGTCGGCCGGGGCGGGACGCCACGGAGCTTACTCCCACTCGATCGTCGCCGGCGGCTTGTCGGTGACGTCGTAGAGCACCCGGACCACTTCGCCGGAGAGGTCGCGGGTGATCCGCTCGGCGATCGTCTTCAGCACCGAGTGCGGGACCGCCATCGACGTCGCCGTCATCGCGTCGACCGACTCGACGATGCGGACGCTGACCGCCTCGCCGTAGACTCGGTTGTCGCCGGTCACACCGACCGTCCGTGCCGGGAGGAGCACGGCGAAGTACTGCCACGGGCGGGGGACCGTGCCGGCCGCGACCGCCCGCTCGACCTCCTCCTCGACGATCGCGCCGGCGACGCGCGCCCGGCGCACGCGGTCGGGCGTGACCGGTCCGTTTACGCGGACCGCGAGGCCGGGTCCCGGGAACGGCTGGCGGTCGGCCGCCGGGATGCCGAGGTGCCGGGCCAGCGTGCGCACCTCGTCCTTGTAGAGGTCGCGGAGCGGCTCCACCAGGACGAGCCGACTGTTCTTCGGCACCCCGCCGACGTTGTGGTGGGTCTTGATCGTGTCGCGCAGCGAGCCGCCGCTCTCGATCCAGTCGGGCGCGATCGTGCCCTGCACGAGCCGGTCGGTGCCGAAGCGGTCCGCTTCGGCCTCGAAGACCCGGATGAACGCTTCGCCGACCCGGCGGCGCTTCTCTTCGGGCTCGGTCACGCCCTCGAGGGCGGAAAAGAAGCGGTCCGCCGCGGGGACGACCTCGAAGTGGAGGCCGCTCGACCGGAAGTACGACCCGACCCGTTCGACCTCCCCGGCGCGAAGAAGGCCGTTGTCGACGAAGACCGCCCGCGCGCGGTCGCCGAGCGCCTTCTCGACCAGCAGCGCGGCCGTCGTGGAGTCGATGCCGCCCGACGCGGCGACGATCGCCTTTCCGGGGATCTCCGCCCGAAGGCGCGCGACGGCCTCCGTCTCGAAGGCCGCCGGGTCGTTCACGGGGGGCTCCCGGGGGCCGGGGCGGGTTCCTCGCGCCACTTCGCCCGGTACTTCTCGAGCGCCGCGGTGAGCTCGGGGAACTTGAGGGCCAGGATCGCGGTGGCGAGGAGCGCCGCGTTCTCGGCCGCGTCCAGCCCGACGGCCGCGACGGGGATCCCGGGCGGCATCTGGACGACGGAGAGCAGGCTGTCGAGGCCGAGCCCCCGGTGGAGCGGCACTCCGATGACCGGTTTCAGGGTCCGGGCGGCGACCACCCCCGGGAGCGCGGCCGAGAGGCCGGCCATCGCGACGAAGACGTCGGTCGCCGGGTCGCGGACGAGCCGGTCGACCTTGTCCGGGTTGCGGTGGGCCGAGGCGACGTGGACGTCGCACGCGACGCCGAACTCGCTGAGGCGCGTCCGGACCTTTTCCGCGACCTCGAGGTCGGACTTGCTGCCGACCAGCACCGTGACCTTCACGGCCGGGCCGAGCGACGGTGAGACTAATAGTTTGGCCGCTTGGCCGCCGCCGCATGGCGATCCGCCTCCACCGCGGCGGCCGCTTCCGCACCTGGCTCGGCGCTCGATTCGGGGGCGGTTTCGAGCTCGGGGACCGGCTCTGGCGGCGGGCCCTCCACGTGCTCGCGGCCGTCGCGCTCCTCTACTACGTCCTCCCGAACGACTTCTTCGTCATCGCTCCGAAGGTCGACATCCTCCTCGCGGCCCTGGCCGCGGTCTACGTGCTCGAGGCGCTCCGTCACATGGCCGGCCTCGAGCTACCGACGATCCGTCCGTACGAGGAGGGTCGGGTCGGCAGCTTCGCGCTGTTCGGGACCGCGGTCGTCCTCGCGATCCTGTTCTTCCCGCTCCCGATCGCCTGCGCGGTCGTGCTGGGGACCGCGGTGGCCGACCCCGTCGCCGGCGAGCTCCGGCGGGACCCGCGTTTCCGCGCGGTCGATGCGGTCGTGCCGTTCGCGGTCTATGCGGCGCTGGCGTTCCTCGGGCTCGCCGTCCTCGGGCATTGGCCGACGCTCCCCTCGGTCGGCCTCGCCGCGGTCGCGGGGGCGATCGCGGTGGCGGTCGAACGGCCCAAGGTCTGGTGGGTCGACGACGACCTCGTGATGACGCTGGTGCCCGCGCTCGTGCTCTACGGATTGGGCGTGGTCGCCCTCGGCTACGGCCGTTGAGGCCGGCTCACACGATCGGCGTGAGGGTCGCGTGCGGGGAGCCCTTCTCGGGGTCCGGCGAGATCGAGTAGATCGTCGTCCGCGGCCGGATCCCGTAGATGCACGGGGCGCTGTCGATGTTGATGATCCGGAAGTACGTGTCCATCATGTTCAGGATCTCGCTCGAGACGAGCAGCCCGGGCTTGAGGAGGCCGATCCCGAGGTTCCCGACGTGCTTGGTCCGCGAGACGCCCTGGAAGTACATCCGGATGGCGACCTGGTCGCCCATCAGGCTCTC
>JASHUL010000195.1 GCA_030039995.1 Thermoplasmata archaeon | reverse complement strand
GGTCAATGCGTGCGCCTGACCGGTGCGTGGCGCTTCGCCCTGCGGCGCGACGACCGCGAGACCGACCTGCCCACGACTCTCGAGGAGACGGACCTCCGCGGAACACGTTGGCAGAGCCGACATCGCTGGGACGACCTCGCGATCTCGCAATCGGTCACGGCGCTCGAGAACGTCCCGGGCGTCGTTCGCACGCTGCGTTGCGAGTCGACCGGTGGGGCTCCCGGCACCCTCACGGTGACCAGCGAGTTCGTCCCGTTCCTCCTCCCCGTCCTCGTCGAAGGGATCCGACCGCGGTACTTCCGGGTCGACACGTCCCCGGACGAGCTTCGGGTCCGTCAGCGGGGGTTCGGTCTGGCTGTGCGGTCGAACATCCCCCCGACGCGCCTCTTCCTCAACCGGGGCTCCTGGATCGGGGGCCACTTTCGCGGACGCGTCGACGAGATCGGAGTCGAGCACGCGCTCCCGATCACCCCGGGGGCCGCGTCCGAGCTCCGCGTGCTCGTCACCGGTGGACTCGACCGTGACCTCGACGCCGCGCGGGCGGACGCCCAGCGCGCGCTGGCCGACCCGGACCGAGCGGCGGCCGAACTGGACTCGATCGAGCGCGCGTGGACGGACGCTACCCCGACGCTCCGGTTTCCGGACGCCCCGGCGCTCGAGCGAGGCTACGCGCGCGCGCGGTCGGCCCTGCGTCGTCTGTACTCCGCGCCGGGCGACGGGATGACCGGCCTGGTCGCCGGCTTCCCTTGGTACGCCGCGCTGTGGGGGCGGGACCTCGCCTGGATGCTGTGGGCGGTCGTCTGGCTCGGCGACTTCGATTGGGCCCGAGGGTCGATCGACACGATCGTGCGATTCCAATCCCGCGCCGCGGTGCCCGTGCTCGCTGGCGAGACGGGTGAGCTGCCGATGCAGATCTCCCCGGGGCCGATCTTCTTCTACGGCACCTCGGACACGACCCTCTACTTTCCCCTCTTGATGCGGCGCTGGGCCGAGCACCAGGGAGCTTCGACGCTGCCGGAGGGGTGGCCGGACGCCGTCCGCGCGATGATCGCGTGGGGCGAGGCCCGGTGCGATCCGGGGACCGGTCTGCTGCGGAACGGCGGCGAAGTGGAGGCGATCAGCGCGGCCACGGGTTCCCTTGCTCGCGTCCGGTACGGGATCGACGCGCCCGACACCACCATCTGGGACTCCACGGACCGGAGGTCGCATGCGGTCGACCTCCAGGTCCTCTGGTGCCGTGCCCTCGGTGCCGCGGCGGAACTTTTGCCCGGCCCCCCGGACGGAGCGCCGGCCCGATGGCGGGCCGCGGCCGAACGGGTGGCCGTCGCGATCCGGACGGACTATGCGTGGGGCGCAGAGGGCTATCTCTACGACACGATCCGGAACGGTCGACCGGTGGCTCAGGTCCGACCGAACGCCCTGCGGGCCGTGAGCGCCGGACTGCTGCCTCCGGAGGCGGCCCGACGCTGCGTCGAGCGCGCGGCGCAGGAAGACCTCACGACGAGCTGGGGCGTGCGCACGCTCTCGTCGCGCGACCCGTCCTACCGCCCCGATGCCTACCACGACGGGCAGGTCTGGACGATCGCCACCGCCTGGGCGGCGGACGCGGCGCTGGCGGTCGGCGACGCGGAGCGGGGCGTGGCCTACCTCACGGCGATCGCGGAGCGGTACGAGAACGAATCGGGCGGGGCGAACGAATGCTACCGTGGGGACTCCCCGGTCGCGTTCGACTCCTGCTTTCTGCTCGGGTTCAGCGTCGCGCCGTTCCTCACGGTGATGTTCGAGCGGCTCTGGGGGCTCGAGGTCGACGCGAGATCGTCGAGGCTCCGGGTGCGGACCACCTTCCCCGGGGGCTGGAGGTCCGCCGCCCTCGACAACCTACGGGTCGGCGAGGGAGTCGTGGCGCTCGACTGGAGTCCCGAGCGGCTCCGGGTCCGGTGGTTCGGAGTGCGAGCGCTCACGGTCGACGCGGGGTCGGGAGACGTCACCGTGCCTCCCGGCGCGGCCGTCGACCTCCCCCCTTCCGCGCCTCCCTGAAGGGGGGCGACCCCGCCGGCGATTACTTCTGGGGGTGAGTCGTCGGTCGGGGCGCGGATGAAGGTGATCCTCTACGGCGCCTCCGGGATGGTCGGCCAGGGCGTTCTGCTCGAGTGCCTTCGCGACCCCGAGGTCACGGACGTGGTCGCCGTCGCTCGGCACCCGCTCGGTCGGTCCGACCCGAAGCTCCGGGAGCTCGTGCTCCCGAACGTCGGGGATCTCGCCGGCCATGCGGGCGAACTCTCGGGCTACGACGCCTGCTTTTGGTGCCTCGGGGTCTCCTCGGTGGGGATGTCCGAGGACGCCTACCGGCGCGTGACGTACGACCTGACGCTCGCCGCCGCCACGTCGCTCGCCGCGTGGAACCCCGGGATGACGTTCGTCTACGTTTCGGGCGCCGGGACGGACGACACGGAGCGCGGCGGGTCGATGTGGGCGCGGGTGAAGGGGGCGACGGAGAACGCCCTCGCCCGCCTCCCGTTCCGCTCGGTCTATCGGTTCCGGCCGGGAGTGATCCAGGCCCGGCACGGGGTGCGATCCCGGACCCTCGGATACCGTGTGGCCTACGCCGTCCTCTTTCCGTTCCTCCTGATCGTCCGCGCCGTGGCGCCGAATTCCATGACCTCCACCGACCGGGTCGGCCGCGCGATGATCGCGGTCGTGCGGCAACAACCGGCCGAGCGGGTCGTGGGAACGCGGGCCATCAACGTCCTGGCCGCGTGAGACGACCTCGCGCGGGCGAGGCTTCATAACCCCGGAGGGAAGACGCGAACGATGGCGGACGCGATCGTCGTCGACCACCTTGTCAAGCGGTACGGCCCCCTCGCCGCCGTCGCCGGCGTCTCCTTCCACGTCCCCGCGGGTTCCGTCTTCTCGTTCCTGGGTCCGAACGGCGCCGGCAAGACGACCACGACCGAGATCCTCGAGGGTCTCCGTCGCGCGACGGACGGCCACGTCAGCGTCCTCGGGCTCGACCCCTGGACCGAGGCGGCGGAGCTCCACCGACGGATCGGTGTGATCCCCCAGGATTTCCGGTTCTTCGAGAAGATCACGCCGAGGGAGGCCGTCGAGTACTACGGGAGCCTGTTCGGCACGCAGCCCCGACCCGACGAGCTCCTCGAGCGGGTCCAGCTCGCGGACAAGGCCGCGTCGCGCTTCGACACGCTGTCCGGCGGACAGAAGCAGAAGCTGGGTCTTGCGCTCGCGCTCACGAACCGTCCCGAGATCTGCTTCCTGGACGAACCGACGACCGGTCTCGACCCGACCGCCCGCCGGGCGATCTGGGACGTGATCCGTAGCCTGAAGTCGGACGGCGTGACCGTCTTCCTGACGACCCACTACCTCGAGGAGGCCGAGCTTCTGGCCGACCAGGTCGCGATCATCCACCACGGCCGGATCATCGCGTCGGGGACCCCGTCCGAGATCATCTCGGCGCATGGGCGTCCCGAGCGACTGCGCTTCCAGGCGCCGCCGGCGCTCGCGGACTACCTGCGGCCCCGGCTCGGGCTCCCGGTCACCGTGGCGGACGGCCGCGTCGAGGTCGAGCTCTCGCAAAAGTCCGACGCGCTCCGGGTCCTCTCTGCGGTCGAGGCGAGCGGGCTCCCGTGGCAGACGTTCTCGACCGTCCAGGACACCCTCGAGGACGTCTTCGTCCGACTCGTCGGTCAGATGGACGACGGGACGCTCAAGTCCGAGGAGGCGGCGGCATGAGGCCGGGGCGCATCGTTGCCGACCTCAAGGTCGTCACGCGGTCGTACCTGCGGAACCCCGTTGCGCTGTTCTTCTCCCTCCTGTTCCCGATCATCCTGATCGCGCTGTTCGGCCTCATCTTCTCGGGGGTCGGCAACAGTCCCGTGACGGTCCAAGTGCTCAACCTCGACGACAACTCCCACGTGAGCCAGGAGTTCCTCTCGGCGTTGAACAACACGAGCGCCGTGAAGGTCGTCGTCGTGAGCACGAACGCCTCCGACTTCGCGTCGTGGCTGGGCCAGAACGACGACCCGGTCGGCTTAGTCGTGCCGGACGGCTTTGCCGCGAACTATTCGGCCCGCGAGACGACCGTCGTCACGGTCTACACCGACCCCGAGGACGCCCAGGACAGCGGGGTCGTCCTCGGCGCGGTGCAGGGCGTAGCGAACGCCTTCAACCTCCGCGCGGCGAACGGGACCGAGATCGTGGGTCTCGACGAGAAGAACGTCGGGAGCCAGGTGTTCTCGTACATCGACTATCTCATCCCCGGTCTCATCGGCTTCTCGATCCTGACGAGCCCGATGTTCTCGATGGTCGACGTGGCGGCGTCGTACCGTAAGGACGGGATCTTCCGCCAGCTGTCGCTCACCCCGCTCACCCGCGCGGAGTGGCTGACGTCCCACTTCCTGTGGTACATGGGCCTCACGTTCGTGACCGCGGGCATCATGATCGGGGCGGGCGTCGTGCTCTTCGGCGCGCACGTCAACGTTACCGTCGGGCTGATCCCGTTCCTGATCGTCGGCCCGTTGTTCTTCGTCTCGCTCGGGATGCTGGCGGGGTCGGTCGCGAAGACCCCGGAGAGCGCGGCCCTGATCGGGAACATCATCACGTTCCCGATGATGTTCCTCTCCGGCACGTTCTTCCAGGTCTCCGCGTTCCCGGCGGCGCTCCAGAGCTTCGCCCACATCCTGCCGCTCTACTACGTGATCGACGGGATGAACCAGGTGATGCTGTTCTCGAATACGTCCCGGGCGTTCTACGACGTGCTGATCGTGCTCGTCGGAGCGATCGTGATCTTCCTGCTCGCGATCCGGTTCTTCACGTGGCGGGACGAATGAGTCCGACCGGGGGGCCGGCGGTCGACGCGACCGGATTTCGCCGGCTGATGGCCCGATGGGCGACCGGAGTTTCGGTCGTCACCGCGCACGGCCCGCAGGGCGACGCCGGCCTCACCGTGAACGCCCTGCTGTCGGTCTCCCTGCGTCCCCCGTCGGTGCTCGTGAGCCTTTCGAACGACGCGGACACCCTCCCCGTCATCGAGCAGAGCGGACACTTCGGCGTGAGCTTCCTCGCGGCGGCCCAGCAACCCGTCAGCGAACGGTTCGCCGCGACCCTCGGTGCGGAAGAGAAGTTCCGCGGCGTGGCCCGACATCCGGGACCGAACGGCTCGCCGCTGCTCGATGGCGGGCTCGGCGCCCTCGAGTGCCGCGTCGTCGATCGGACGCCCGCGTTCGACCACGTGCTGGTGCTCGGCGAGGTCGTCCACCTCGAGGCCGGCGCCGACGGGCTCCCGCTCGTCTTCTTCCGATCGGGCTACTCCGCCGCCGAGGGCACCGACCGACTGCGGTTGCCACCGCGCCAGCCGTGAGGGCGGCGCTTTAACCTGCCCGTACCTCGTACGCGGCGATGACCGAAGGCTCCCGGGCCGTCCGACTCGTCATCGTCGGTAGCGGGCCGGCCGGCCTCACCGCGGCCCTCTACGCCGCCCGGGCGGAACTGAAACCGGTGGTCGTGAGCGGGGTCCCCGCGGGCGGCCAGCTGCTCATCACCACCGACGTCGAGAACTTTCCGGGCTTCCCGGACGCGATCCAGGGGCCGGAGCTGGTCGAACGGATGCGGCGTCAGGCCGAGCGGTTCGGCGCCGAGTTCATCGACGATAACGTGACG
>JASHUL010000017.1 GCA_030039995.1 Thermoplasmata archaeon | reverse complement strand
GGGTCGCCGACGCCTTCTCGTGCACCGGAAGGGGGCGACCCGCGCGTTCCCCGCCGGTCGGGAGGAGGTGCCGGCGCCGTACCGAGCGCACGGCCAGCCGGTGCTGATCCCGGGCGACATGGGGACGGCGAGCTACGTGCTCGCCGGCCTACCGAGTGCGATGGACCGGTCGTTCGGTTCGTCGTGCCACGGCGCCGGGCGGCGGCTCTCCCGCCACGCCGCGAACCGGCAGTTCCGCTTCGAGGACGTGACGCGGGAGCTCGCCGGCCACGGGATCGTCGTGCGCTCGACCTCGCGGGAAGGCGTCACCGAAGAGGCGCCGGGGGCGTACAAGAACGTCGAGGACGTTGTGCGGGTCGCCGAGGGCGCCGGCCTCACGCGCCGCGTCGCCCGGCTGCTGCCGCTCGGCGTGGTGAAGGGCTGACCGAACCCCGGTCGGGGCGCGTCGCCGTGCGGTCGGGCGCAAGGGCTCATTAGTCGGGCCCGGCGTAGTCCCCGCGGTTCATGGCCTCCGACCCGTACTTGGGCTACGAGATCGCGCTCGCCGCCGTCGTCGCGTACGGGCTGATCGTCTACGCGCTCTACCGCGCGGGCTGGATCGGCGCGGACCGACCGCTGACGCTGCTCGGGCCCGCGCTGATGATCAAGACGACCCGGGGGCGGTCCGCGCTCGACCGCTGGGGGCGCTTTCGCCGGTTCTGGACGCGGGTCTCCGACCTCGGCATCGCCCTCGCGGTCGTCGCGATGGGCGTGATCCTCGGCCTGCTCGTCCTGGACGCGGTGATCTCAGTGCACCTGAACGCCGCCAGCGCTCCGCCGGTCACCGAGGCGCTCGGGCTCCCCGGGATCAATCCGATCATCCCGATCGGGTACGGGATCGTCGCCCTCGTCGTCGGGGTCGTCCTCCACGAGCTCGCGCACGGGGTCGTCGCCCGCTCCCAGGGGATCGGCGTGAAGTCGCTCGGGATCCTCTGGTGCGTCGTTCCGGTCGGGGCGTTCGTCGAGCAGGACGACGCCGAGATGATGGCGGCGTCGCGGCGCAAGCGCGACCGCGTCGCGGCGGCGGGCGTGCTCGCGAACTTCGCGCTGACGCTGATCTTCTTTGTGGCGCTCTCGCTCGTGGTCTCGGCCGGCGTCCAGCCGGCCGCGAACGGGGTCGGCATCGCGCTCGTCGAGCCGGGGACCCCGGCGGCGAACGCGACGCTCGCGCCGGGCGACATCCTCACGTCGATCAACGGCACCGCGACGACGAACAACAGCCTGTTCGAATCGTCGCTCGTCGACACCCATCCGGGCGAAGTGATCACGATCGTCTACTACTCGGCCGCGAACCAGAGCCTCGTCACGACCCGGGTGACGCTCGCGCCGAGCCCGACGGTCGCCGGCCGCGGGTACCTCGGGGTCGCGGTCACGGACCTCACCCCGACCCAGCTGAAGCAGACCCTCGTCTGGCCGCTCGGTTCGTCGCTCGGACCGGCCGAGGGGGCGATCTACTGGCTCGTCCTCCCGCTCGCGACGCTGGAGCCGGTCAGCGGCTCGACGACCTCGTTCTTCCACCTGACCGGGCCGTTCGCGGGCGTGAGTCCCGCGGCGTTCTGGGTCGGCGCCAACCTGCTCTACTGGCTTGCCTGGATGAACCTCTTGCTGGGCCTGTCGAACGCCCTGCCGCTCGTGCCGCTGGACGGCGGGCTCCTCTTCCGCGACTTCATGGCGTCGGTCGCGGCCCGTCTGCGGAAAGGGTGGGACGCGGTGCACCTGGAGGAGTTCGGCGCGCGCGCGGTGACGGTCTCGTCGCTGCTCGTGCTCCTCCTGCTCCTCTGGCAGTTCATCGTGCCCCGGCTCGTCTAGTCGGGGCGGTCGGCCGGGCGTCCCCGGTCACCAGACCGGGGTCCCGTCGGACGCCGTGCGCGGGTGGTCGAGCCACGGGTCGTCGCCCGGCTTCGGCTTCCGGGGGTGGCGGGTGAACCGGACGAAGACCGCGATCATCCCGCCGGCCGCGGCGCTCCCCGCGAGGATCGCGGCCGCCGCGTACGGCGCGGGGTAGCCGACGACGATCGTGAAGTTCCGTTCGGTGAACGCGCCGGACCGGTCGGTGACGTTCAGATGCACCGTGTACGTCCCGACGGCCGGGAAGTACAGGTGCGCGGTCGACGAGGTCGAATGGCTGCCGTTGACGAACGTCCAGTCGTAGTGGTACGGAGGCCCCTTCCCGCCGTACGCGGCCGTGGCGATCGTGACCGTCAGCGGTTTCGGACCGCTCCCCGGGGACGGACCGCCCGCGATCCCGAGCGGCCCGTTCGCGCTCACGGCGGTGAGCAGGCTCGCGCTGTCGCCGTACGCGTCGCCGACGAGCCCTTCGACGTTGTAGCCCTGGGCGGCGTAGAGCTCGTGCTCGGCCGCGGCCCCGGTGCCGGTCGAGCCGTCCCCGAAGTTCCACGAGAGCGAGATCGGGTGCGGTCCGGTCGCCGTCAGGTTGCCGAAGATCGGGAACGGCACGAGGTTCTCCGACGGCGTCACGTTCACGGCCCCCTCGAGCGCGTCGGCCGCCGGCACGAACCCTCCCGGCTCGACCGCGAAGAACGACGGGAGGTCGAAGCCCGTCGAGTAGGCCGGGTTGAGATAGGACGTCATCACCGTCACTTCGCCCTCGACCGTGTTGTTCCCCACCCCGCCGGCCGGAACGTAGTACGTCTCGGAGACGGGGCTTCCGTACGCCGAGTGGCCCGCCCCGAGGTTCCAGAGGAGCTGGGTGTTCGCCGTCGCGCCGGGCGGCCCTTCGGCGGTCGCGGTGAAACGGACGGTCCCGCCCGACGGAACGTCGAGGGCCGGCGAGATCGTCGCGGCGACGCCGAGGGTGAGCCCGGTCGCCGGTTCTACGTCGATCAGGAACGCCTCGCTGCCGTTGCCGTCGCCCCGGTCGGAGAGCCGGCCGATCGCGAGGTACTCGCCGGGGAACTCGTACGTCGTGTTCACCGAGTGGCCGGTGGCGGTG
>JASHUL010000016.1 GCA_030039995.1 Thermoplasmata archaeon | reverse complement strand
TATCGGCCGACGGGGGATGCGTGGTCCCCGGGTTCGTCGACGCGCACACCCACGTGCTCTTCGCCGGTGACCGCGCGTTCGAACTCCCGCTCAAGGTCTCGGGGATGAGCTACTCGGACATCGCTCGCGCCGGCGGCGGCATCTACTCGACCGTGCGGGCGACCCGGTCGGCCACGGACGAAGCGCTCCTCGCCGCGAGCGCGGCCCGGCTCGCGCGCATGGGCCGGTGGGGGTCGACCTCGGTCGAGGTGAAATCGGGCTACGCGCTCTCGACCGAGGGCGAGCTCCGCCTCTTACGTCTCGTTCCCCGGCTCGCTCGGCGCACGCGGCTACGGCTCGTGCCGACGTTCCTCGGCGCGCACGCGGTCGCGCCGGAGTACCGGAGTCGGTCCGACGTGTACGTCGACCGCCTCGTGCGTACGGCGCTCCCCGCGGTCGCGTGGGAGCGCCTCGCGCGGTTCTGTGACGTCTTCTGCGAACCCGGGTTCTTCTCCCCGCGCCAGTCCGAGCGGCTCCTTCGCGCCGCGCTCGCCCTCGGTCTCGGCGTGAAGGTCCATGCGGAGGAGTTCGTCTGGTCCGGCGGCGCCCGTCTTGCCGCGGCCCTTCGGGCGGTCTCCGCGGAACACCTCCTCGCCGCCCGCCCCGAGGACCGCGTGCTCCTCGCGAAGGCCGGCGTCACGGCGGTCCTCCTCCCGATCACGGCGCTCGCGGCCGCGCCCGGTCTCCGAAGCCCCGGCCGCGAGATGGTCGACGCCGGCGTCCCGGTCGCCCTCGGCACCGATTGTTCGTCCAACTCCTGGGTGGAGGCGATGCCGCTCGTCCTCGCGCACGCCGTGCACTCCGCACGGCTCTCGCCGGCGGAGGCGCTGACGGCGGCGACCGTCAACGCCGCGCATGCGAGCGGTCTCGAGGACGCCGGAACGATCGCGCCCGGCCGGCCCGCCGACTTTGCCGTCGTCCCGATCCCATCGGTCGACCACCT
Source organism: Thermoplasmata archaeon (assembly GCA_030039995.1). Taxonomy (GTDB): domain Archaea; phylum Thermoplasmatota; class Thermoplasmata; order Lutacidiplasmatales; family UBA184; genus Lutacidiplasma. The sequence goes on along the minus strand of JASHUL010000016.1, from coordinate 4,482 downwards.
GGGCTACCGGTTCGACGTCCTTCCGACGTCCGTTTTCCGTCAGGGAAAACCGATTTCTCCGGCGGCGCTCCGTCAGTAATTCTAAATAGGAGCGCCCTCCTCCTCGCCCTCGAGGTCGCCACATGGCGGAAAAAGTGGGCAAGGAGCAAATCAAGCGAGAGAAAGGTTACCTGTACTATCTCGGCAAGGACGGGTATCTCTGGAAGACCCCGACGAAGCTCAACAAGTCCGGTAAGAAGGGACGTGTCGGGACCGAGAAGATCACCCGCCAAGACGGCTACATGTATTTCCTCGACAAGAAGGGGTTCGTTTCGCGCGCCAAGATGAAGAACGCCTAGACGGCGTCACCCTTTCTTGGGGACCTTCCCTCGGGAAGGTTCCCCAATCTCTTTTTTTCGCGCGGCTCGGGTTCCGGCTCGACTGAACTCCCAAATAGGAGGCGAAGTTTCTCCCCCTAGGACCGTTCATGGTCTGCCGAAACGACCCGGACGACCCGAGGAAGTGCGAACGCTGCGGCGCTTTCCTCTGGGTCGCCGAGGAAGGGCTCTACTGCGGGGACTGCGGCGCGATCATGCCCTGTACGATGCGGCTTCTCCCTCCTCCGGAGCCCCGAGCCCCCACGGCGAGGTCGCGCTAGGCGCTCGGCACCGGCGGGACGGGGCGCTCTCCCCCGATCGGTGCGCGAGCGACCGACGAACGTGCTTCGTCGATCCCGCGCGCGGTGGGAAATGCGCAACGAAACTTACGCAGTAACGCCCTGTGCGCTTCGAGCGACGCGATTTTCGACCGTGTCGCGATTCGTCCGACCAAGCAGACTTATAGCGGGTCACGCTTGGCTCGCACCCGGAGGGTTTTCACGGTGTCCCGCGCGACACCATCGACGTCCTCGACCGCTCCCCACCGGTGCGAAACAGCTCTTCGAGAGGGCCGTTTCAGCGACCGGCCGCGGAAAGGTTAGGGTCGCGAAAGGTGTTATTATCGATCGGTCGGGGAGACCCGTCGACCCTTCAGGAGTGAAGTGCAATGGCAATTGCCAAAAAGCGCGCCGTGCCCGCGCCGGAGGAGTCGGTCCCGCGACCGGCGAACCGGATCGGCCGAGAACCGATTCCCGTCCCGCGCCTCGTGCCCCGCGGCAAGACCGCGTTCGACACCGTTCAGTGGCGGAGCCACGACGCGGTGATCAAGAACGCGGAAGGGAAGGTCATCTTCGAGCAGAAGGGGATCCGCGCCCCGACCTCGTGGTCAGAGACGAGCGTCAACATCGCCGCGTCGAAGTACTTCCGCGTCCTTCAGGGACGGCGGGAGAACTCGATCGACGGAATGATCCGGCGGGTCTGCCACTTCATGGCGGAACGCGGTCTCGACCTCGGGTACCTCGACACCGCCGATGAGGCGACGACGTTCGAGGAGAGCCTCTCCTACCTGATGGTCCAGCAGATGGCGGCGTTCAACAGCCCCGTCTGGTTCAACGTCGGCGTCCGCGAGCCGCCCCAGTGCTCCGCGTGCTTCATCCAGTCGATCAGCGACGACATGGACTCGATCCTCGCGCTCGCGACGAGCGAGGGACGGCTCTTCAAGGGCGGCAGCGGGACCGGCACCAACTTCTCGTCGCTGCGCGGAAGCCGGGAAAAGCTCGCGGGCGGCGGGATCGCATCCGGACCCGTGTCGTTCATGCGCGCCTTCGACGCCCTCGCGGGCGTGATCAAATCCGGCGGCACCACGCGCCGCGCGGCGAAGATGGTGATCCTCAACATGGACCACCCCGACATCGTCGACTTCATCGACTGCAAGGTCCGCGAGGAGGACAAGGCGGCCGCGCTCATCCGAGAAGGGTACTCGGCGAACTTCGACGGCACCGACCCCGATTCCGCCTACGCTTCGATCGCCTACCAGAACGCGAACCACTCGGTTCGGATCCCGGACGCGTTCATGGAGGCGGTGATCCGCGACAAGGACTGGAAGACTACGAACCGCACCGACCACACGGTCGCCGGCCAGTACCCCGCCCGGGAGCTCTGGCGGAAGCTCGCCTACGCCGCATGGCGCTGCGGCGACCCCGGTGTCCAGTTCGACGACGTGACGAACGATTGGCACACCTCGCCGAACTCCGGACGGATCAACGCGTCGAACCCGTGCAGCGAGTACCTGTTCCTCGACGACTCGGCGTGCAACCTCGCCTCCATCAACCTCATGAAGTTCCTGGACGCGAAGGGCCAGTTCGACATCGAGCTCTACCGTCAGGCCGTCCGGACGATGATCCTCGCGATGGAGATCATCGTCGACGCCTCGAGCTACCCGACGGCTCCGATCGCCCAGAACTCCCACGATTACCGGCCGCTCGGCCTCGGCTACGCCAACCTGGGCTCGCTCCTCATGCATTACGGCCTCGCCTACGACTCGGACGCCGGACGCACGCTCGCCGGCGCGGTCTCGGCGTTCCTCTCCGCAGAGGGCTACCACATGTCCAGCGAGATCGCGAAGCGCGTCGGATCGTTCCCCGGCTTCGAACGGAACCGCGCTCCGATGCTGCGGGTCATGGGCAAGCACGCGAAGGCGGCCGCCGAGATCCCGCACACCGACCCCCGCCTGACGCCGTTCGTCCAGGCCGCGGTCGACCGCTGGAACGACACGGTGAAGGCCGGCGAGCTCTGGGGCTACCGCAACGCCCAGATCTCGGTCATCGCCCCGACCGGCACGATCGGGCTGCTCATGGGCTGCGACACGCTCGGCCTCGAGCCCGAGCTCTCCCTGGTGAAGGTCAAGAACCTGGTCGGGGGCGGCATCCTGCGCATGGTCAACCGCACCGTGCCGGACGGTCTGGTCGCGCTCGGCTACACGCCCGACGAGATCCGCGCGATCTCTGAGCACCTCGAGAAGAACGGGACGATCGAAGGGGCTCCCGGGCTCGACGCCGAGGACCTCCCGGTCTTCGACTGCGCGCTCGCCCCGGCGGGCGGCACGCGGACGATCAGTCCGATGGGCCATCTCAAGATGCTCGCGGCCGTCCAGCCGTTCCTCTCGGGCGGCGCGTCGAAGACGATCAACCTCCCGAACGACGCGACGGTCGAGGACATCGAGAAGATCTACCTCGAGGCGTGGAAGGCCGGCATCAAGTCGGTCGCGCTCTACCGCGACGGCTGCAAGGCGTCCCAGCCGTTCGAGACGGGGAAGGGCCGGACGGCCGCCCCGGGCGGTCCGCGCGGTCCGGCCCGCGAGCGCCTCCCGGACGAGCGCAAGGCGATCACGCATCACTTCTCGGTCGGTGGCCACGACGGCTACGTGACGGTCGGACTCTATCCGGACGGCCGCCCCGGCGAGATCTTCTTCCGGGTCACGAAGGAAGGCTCGACCGTGAACGGGCTCATGGACTCGCTCGGGATCTCGATGTCGATGGCGCTCCAGCACGGGGTGCCGCTCAAGGACCTCGTGCGCAAGCTCGCGCACCTTCGGTTCGAGCCCGCGGGAGCGACCAACAACCCGAGGATCCGCTTCGCGAAGTCGATCCCCGACTACGTGGCGCGCTGGCTCGCGCTGGAGTTCCTGACCGAGGACGACCGTCGGGCGATCGGCCTCGAGGCCCCCGCCGAAGCGAACGGCAACGGCCACAGCGCGAGCCCTCCCGCCGCGGCGAAGTCGAAGACTGCCCCGGCGCCCCAGACCGTGAAGTTCGAGACCCGAGCGCTCGACACGTTCTCGAGCGACCCCTCGGGCGGCGTGAGCGAGGACGCGCCGTCGTGCGCGATCTGCGGCGGCATCATGGTCCGCTCGGGCACGTGCTACGCGTGCACCGTCTGCGGTTCCACGAGCGGCTGCTCGTAGGAGATCGAGCGGGCCTCCCCGCGCCTACCGCAGATCCTTCGCCGCGATGGCGGGCGCCGGCTCTCCCGCGGTGGGGGCCGCGCCCGACGGGGACGGCGCGCCCGCCCGGGTCCCGTCGGCCTGGAACCGGTAGTTCCGGAGGCCGAGGGAGAGGACCAGTCCGACCACCGCGCAGGCGGCGACCAGCGAGAAGAGCAGGACGAAACCGGTGATCGAGGGAACGGACGCGTAGATCGGCACGCCGTGGAACGTCGCGACGACCGCGAGGGTCGTGAAGCTGAGCGTGACGGTCGCCGCGATCACGGGACCGACCGCGCTCCCGACGTTCCGGAACGTCTGGTTCATCCCGGTCTGGATCCCGAGCTCTTTCGGAGAGACGGAGAGCACGATGATGTTCGACATCGCGATGAGGCAGGCGACGTTCCCGACTAGGGTCGGGATCGTGAACAGCATCAGCTCGATGATCGAAGTGTGGAAGAGCGCGAGGCCGAGGGCGCCGAGGCCCATGATCGAGAACCCGGCGAGCGTCACGGGCTTCGGGCCTTTCGCGGCGACCCAGCGACCCCAGAACGGGGCGAAGACGAGCATCCCGAGCGCCGCGGGGAGCGCGACCAGCCCCATCTGGAACTCGGTGTAGTTGAACCCGGGCGGGTACGGGTCCTC